>NZ_JXQR01000019.1:0-1715 GCF_000834715.1 Flavobacterium sp. MEB061
GGATCAAGTGGCTGAACAGTTGCGTTTACCGGAACTGCTATTACACAGTTATTAGCATCTTTAACTGATACGGTAACAGGACCTGATACACTTGTTGTGTATGTATTTGAATTACCATAACCACCACCATTAAAACTATATTGATATGGTGCTGTTCCTGTTGTTGTATCAACAGTTACAGTAACTATTGCTGCTTGTGTCGAATTTCCAGTTCCACAACTTAATGGAGTGGTTACTGTAGCCGTTGCAGCTAAAGCAGTTGGCTGTGAAATCGTAACTGGCAATGTGATTGTAATACACTCTTTAGCGTCTTTAACAACGATATTGTGTGCACCAGCCGATAAACCTGTAAAAATATTTGATGCCTGGAATATTCCTCCATCTAATTGATATTGATATGGCGCTAATCCATTTGCGGCAGTAACGATAATACTACCATCTGAACCTCCTGTACAACTAACATCATTTTTAGTAGCTGTTGCTGTTGGAGTTGTTCTTGCTGTAACTTCTACTGAAACTGAAGCTGCCTGACATCCCTGACTATCTGTAACTCTGAAAGTATAAGTTCCAGGAACATTAGTAGTGTAAGGCTGTACCGTTACAGCAGTGTATACACCATTATTATAACTAACTTCAAATGTGTTATAAGTTAACGTTCCCTGAGTAGCTAATAATGTTATGCTTGCATCACCCGCACAAGTATAATCTTGTGTCAGTGTTGCTTTTAATAATAATTGTTGGTTTAGTGTGTAAGGTTTTGAAGTCACACAACCGTTACCATCTCTAATAGAGAAGGTATAAGTTCCTGGTGCATTCAATACAAAATCAGGGCTAGATTGGTAGTTGTTACCAATACTGTACATTGGTGTACCAACATAAGTTCCAGTAATTGTAACTGCAACCGGACCTCCCATATAACAATATGGAGCGGTTGGGTTATCAATAACAGGCGGTGCATCTGTACCAATTGTAAAACTGTAAACAGCCGGACAATTGTTAACATCTAACACATACGCATCCCAAGCTGTAGTTGCAGGGTTTAAAACAACACTTGCAAGAGTGTCATAATCAGCTGCAGTTGGAGTAACTCCGCTTGCAACAAAAGCATATCTGTATCCAGGTGTTCCGCCAGTAGCTAAAACTGTTACTCTTGCACCAAAGTTGCAATTAGCATTTACATTGCTTACCATATTAAGAACAACCGGTGTTGGCTGTGTAACAGCAATAGATGCTGTTGCTTTACAACCTGTTATTGCATCTGTAATTTCAACTGTATAAGTTCCCGGTGCAAGACCTGTTACGTTTACAGTATTTCCTGTTTGAGTTAATGTACCCGTTCCTGCTGTTAAAACTGCAGTATAAGTTCCTGCATAGTTTGCTGCAGTGAATTTAACTGCTCCATTAGCAGATCCGTTACATGTAACATTGCTTACTAGTTCACCTGCAATTGTAATGTTCGTTACAGGTTTTACTATATAAGATTCCTGATCCTTACAACCATTAGCATCTGTAACTTCAAATAAGTAAGTACCATCAGCTAATCCTGTAAATACTCCACTTGTAGCTCCTGTAACATTTGTCGTTGCACTTGCCGGTGAAAGTATCACATAATTTAATGTTCCAACACCATTAGTAGTGGTTATAGTAACCGTACTTGTTGTGTTAGCAGCCGGAGCACAATAAATTGGCGTTCCAGTGATAGTTGTAATCGTTGG
>NZ_JXQR01000002.1:0-290081 GCF_000834715.1 Flavobacterium sp. MEB061
GCCAATATTGCAATAGGCTCCTTATACAAACATTACAAATCCAAAAACGATTTACTCTACCATTACCTAGAGATGCAGGAGACAGTGTTCTTCTCCAATCTGGAACTGTATGTAAAAGACACAAAAGATCCTAGGGAAAAACTATTAAAATTGATCGATTACCGTATCGCTCTGCAGGAAGATTCCAATTTTTCAGGCTGTCATTTTATAAAAATAAACGCAGAGATGGGAAGAAAAAATCATCGTGTAAATGAACTCGCTGCCAACCATAAAGAAAAACAACGTGCTTTTCTATATAAGATTATAGAGCAGATCGCAAAAGGACCGCATCAAAAGGCTGCTTTAACCGATACTGTATTTTTACTGCTGGAAGGTGCCGTGGTATCGGCGGCCATACAGGGCAATACAAAAGACCTGCAGGCTCTCAAAGAGATTGTGCCGCAACTGATTTAATGTTTTTTCGATAAAAATAGATAGACCTTTCTATATATTATGACACCACACACAAAAAAATGGACAGCGCTGGCTGTCCTTTTATCTGCACATTTACTTACCATCGTTGACATTTTCATTATCAATGTCGCCATTCCCTCCATACAGCAGGGAACCCGTGCCACCGATAGTGAAATACAGCTGATTGTTTCCATATACATCATAGGGCTTGCCTCTTTTTTGATAATAGCAGGAAAAGCAGGGGACCATTACGGCAGAAAAAAACTCTTCTTGCTGGGGATATTTCTTTTTATGCTTACCTCCATTGGCTGCTGCTTTGCCAAACAACCCGGGGTACTCATTGTAATGCGGTTTCTGCAAGGCGTAAGTACCGCTTTAATGTCCCCGCAGGTATTGTCATTTATCCAGGTACTTTTTGCAGATCATAAGGGCAGGACTTACGCTATAGGCCTCTACGGAATTACTATTGGTATTGGCACTATGCTGGGGCAGTTTCTGGGCGGCTACCTTGTCGGGCTGGAACCCGTATTAGTGCAACAGTCCTGGCAATATATTTTTATGGTGAATGTTCCCATTTGTATAGCGGCAATCGCGCTGGGCAAAGCCTACCTTCCAGAGTCAAAAGACCCATCGTCCCTCGGAATGGATTATGCCGGTTCATTCCTCCTTTGTACCGGCCTTGTATGCCTGATTTTTTCGGTAACCATTGGGCGTGATCTGGGTGCAGCCTATTGTTTGGTTTCACTACTGCTTTCATTAATCATACTTACGGCATTTGTCTTTCATCAAAGGGATAAAAACAAGAAAAGCAAGACAACATTACTAAATATTACGCTCTTTAAATATAAAAATTTCAATATGGCCCTGGCTGCCGTCGCCCTTTTCATGCTGATGCTTGACTCTTACTTTTTCATACTCACTTTATTTTTACAGAAAGGATTGCAGCTGTCGCCCATGCAGGCGGGATATTTTGTAGTAGCCCAGGGATTGGGTTTTATTTCAGCCTCGCTGCTTACCGCTAAATTGCTTTTACGATATGGCAAAGCGGTTTTAATTTTTGGTGTACTAATGATTATTGGGGCTATAATTTTACAGTTATTCACGTTTTACCACAACGGATTATCCTTTGTAAGATTTGCAACAATGGTGCTGCATGGCTTGGGTGTAGCTCTGGTTTTACCATTCTTTGCCAGTATTGCCATGGGTGGGTTAACGGAAAATCTGGCCGGCAACGCATCAGGGCTATATGCTACGGTACAACACCTCTTTGGGGCATTTGGAATCGCCTTTACAGGCGCCGTATTCTATCATATGGTTAAGGGCGGTGATAACTTCGGATCTTATTACAACGCCTTTTTGTATGGGATGGGGATTAATATCATATGCCTGATCGGGGTACTTTTACTGCTTGTCTTACTGCCCAAATCAGCACTTCCTGAAGGTGATTAAAAAACTAAAAAAAACATTTGAATAACATCTTCCACTTTCCTGGGATATTGTCACAGCAACACGAGAGGACCTTACGGTTCCCGGTAATGATGCCTGTGCCGTATTAGAGACAAAAGACTGGAAGAATAAAAATACTTTTAATTAAAATGTCAGCCACTAAAAACGGGTTCAATTCCCTAGCCCCGATAGCAGTGGAAATCCTTTTGTGTCAGGGTTCGGCACAAAAGATTGAAACGTATAGCGGGAAGAGCTCCTAAAAAATAGAATTAAAATACAATTGACGATGCAGATCACTGTGAATTAGATTCTGCTAACAATTCTTCATATCCCATTAATTCAGCCTAAAACTAACCTAAACCAAAAGAAACTTTTTTATTTTCCTCTACACTCCCGACAAGGCTTATCGAAAGCACCTCTTCAAGCAGGGATTTGAGCCTCTCAAAACAGCTGGGCTTTACCGCGTAGAAGGTAGCTCCGAGCTCTGATGCCCTGCGGATATTCTCCGGATCACTGCTGGTGGAGAGCATCACAATATTTACTTCTTTCAATTCTCCCTCACTGCTTCTTATCTCGGCAAGGCATTCCAGTCCTGATTTGCCGGGCATATTGATATCCAGGAAAATAAATTCAGGAAGTTCCGGACCCGATAGCGCAAGAAGGTCATCCATTAAATGCATGCCGTCGGGGACCTGCTTTAAAATAACATCGGGGTCAATTTCGAGAACCGCATCAGCAAAGAACTCCCTGTCATCGCTGTCGTCATCGGCCAGGTAAATAAATCTATGGGAATTATGCTTTTCAAACGCCATTTTTACTAAAATTTACATTAAACGATAAAATAGTAAGCTGCTTCGGATCAACGGTATTCCAAAGCCAGGGCCTGCGCAATTTTTAAAACTGCAAAATGATATTCAAATTCGATTTTGGGGCGTAAAGATAATTCAAATTAGGAAAAAACACATTAAAAAAACAATTTTTAACATTTATTGATGTACCCCTTCTCAGCAAAATTTTCGCTGTTTACAGGCTTTCCCGGTGTACGAAAAATTTGATTTCGCAAATTTGTTATAAATTAGAACATACAGTAAATTACTTTTTAAATATTTAACGTTATGACATCAGAGATTATAATCCAATGCAGCGAGGCCATTGCGGCCAAAAGCTGGAATATCGCTTTTGCAGAAAGCGCATCAGGGGGAGAATTAAGTGCTGAGTTTTCTTTAACCCCGCTATTGGGAAAAATTTTAAGGGGGGCGGTATTGTCTGGTATGAAGTTTTTGTTAAAGAGCAGATACTTCTGGTCCCGCATGAACTTATAGAGCAGTATACGCCCGAATAAGCAGAGGTCACCAGTGCCCTTGCCCAGCGGACAGCGGTCATATTCAATGCCGATAGAACCGTGGCCCTGACAGGGCTTACCACTCCGGGAGGAAGCGAGACCGCGGAAAAACCAGTCGGCACTATCTTCTTGTCCATCATTAAGCCTGCAGGGACAATAGACCACAGGGAGGTTTTCCCCGGCAGTCCCGAGCAGATTATCCAGCAGGCAGCCGATAAAGCCGCAGCATTGATCATTGAAAAAATAAAACCAGAGTAAATCGGATCACACGCGCACAAATAAATCAATACCTGCAGCAGCAGATTTCAGTATCTGCCCTTCGAATTAAAATGTAGAAAAAAATCTGCACCAGGTGCAGATTTTTCTGTTAATGTATGTTTTATTTCGAGGGATCAAGCACTACCTTAACGCAGCCATCCTCTTTTTTGTTAAAAATATTATAGGCATGGGAAATCTCAGATAAGGGAAGCCTGTGGGTGATGATATCATCAAGCTGCACTTTTCCCTGAACTACATATTCCAGAAGTTTGTCGATATGTTTATGCGCGGGTGCCTGTCCGCCTTTTAAGATTATCCCTTTGTCAAAGAACTGTCCCAGCGGGAAGTTATCGTAATTCACCGGGTAAACGCCGAGAACCGAAACAATACCGCTTCTTCTAACGGCGCTCATGCAGGCTTCGAGTACTTTAATGGAGCCTTTTTCAAAATTTACAGTCGCTTTAATTTTGTCCGTAACGCTTCTGTCGGGCTCAAATCCGACAGCATCAATACATACGTCCGCTCCGCGCC
The DNA here is from genome assembly GCF_000834715.1 of Flavobacterium sp. MEB061. Classification (NCBI taxonomy): domain Bacteria; kingdom Pseudomonadati; phylum Bacteroidota; class Flavobacteriia; order Flavobacteriales; family Flavobacteriaceae; genus Flavobacterium; species Flavobacterium sp. MEB061. Next base: position 4,031 of record NZ_JXQR01000002.1, read on the forward strand.
CGTTGGTAAGGGATCTGATATGCTCCACGACATCCTTGGGATCTTCCCATAAAATAGTGGTAGATCCTGTTGAAACCCTTGCCTTATCCAGACGGTACTGCAGCGTGTCCACGATAATCACCTGCGCGGCTCCCCTGAGCCAGGCACTTTTGGCTGCCATAATCCCGACAGGACCGGATCCGAAAATAGCAACGGTCTCTCCCCCGTTCACTTCTCCCCAGTCTACGCCCGTATATCCGGTCGGGAAAATATCGGTAAGGAAAAGCACCTGCTCATCGGTTAGGTTTTCCGGAACCACGCGCGGTCCATAATTGGCATATGGCACCCGCACATACTGCGCCTGTCCTCCGTCATAGCCTCCATAAAGATCCGTATAGCCAAAAAGTGCCCCTCCTTTTTCAGTTAAAATCCCCCCTTCAGGGCCATAATGCTCGGGATTACTGTGCTCGCAGTTTCCCGGAACGTCATGATTGCAGAAAAAACAATTCCCGCAGGCAACAGGAAACGGAACAACCACCCGGTCACCTCTTTTAAGATGGGTGACAGCCGATCCTGTTTCCTCGACAATTCCCATAAATTCATGGCCAAGAACCATTGGTGATGTCGGCATTGCGCCTGAATATATGTGCAGGTCCGATCCGCATATGGCCGTAGAAGTAACTTTCAAAATAATATCGTCCTGTGCATTGATTTTTGGATCCTCTACCGTATCGTATTTAACGGAGCCCGGTCCGTGAATAACTGCTGCTTTCATGATGGTCTTTTTTAAAATTAATAGACAGCTAAGTAACTATAATTTAGGTCATTAATTTTACAGGATAATTTCAATTTCTTACAAATAAAGCACAATTGAGGACTCTTGATTTATCAAAAAAAACCTGCACCATTAAAAAATGATACAGGTTTCTTAAAAATCAAATCTAATCTTGGAATTGCAATTTGAAATTATTTTTGATCTTCTTCTTTTGCGTCGAAGTTGATCGTATTGTAAGCAGCTTCTGTTAGTGTAACATCGGCTTGTTTTTCTTCAGCGAGCGTTTTCTCAAGAAGCAGTACAGCGTCATCCTCGCCCAGGGTTGTAGCAAAGGCAGCCAGTGTTCCGTAGGTCGCAATTTCATAATGTTCAATTTTTTGTGAGGCCGCAATAATTCCGGCATCTCTTACAGGTCCTGCTTCGGTCTCCTCCATGATACTCTCGCCCTCTTTTATAAGTCCTTCCATCGCGTCGCATTTTTTGGCAGCTGCCTTCTCTCCTACCGATTTAAAAACTTCTTCAAGTCTGGCTACCTGCTCCTGGGTTACTGAAAGGTGCTCATTAATAGCGGTAATAAGATTTTCAGACGTGGCATTTTTGGCCATTTTTGGAAGCGCCTTAACCAATGCTTTTTCAGCCCAATAGATATCTTTTAGCGAATCTACAAATAATTCTCTCAGCCCTTCTGCAGCAGAAGGTTTTGCCTTCACGGTCCCTTTTGGCGCTGTTTTGGACGCTGTTGATTTGGCAGCAACAGTTCCCGTTTTACTTTTTGTATCAGCTGTTTTTTTTATCGCAGTTTTCATAATGATATTTTTAAAGGTTATAAACCAAAATTACAATTCACTGAACTATAATTCCTTACAGCTTTTTTCCTGATCTTTACAGTATTTAAATATTACCAGCAGGATCTTTCGAATAAAATTTTTACCCAAGTGGGGATTTTTGCAGTACTGGTGCTACAGTGCGTCACTTGGCTGCTTGGCAGTGCTATACTCTATTATTTATTAAAAACGCCCGCCAAAATATCTAAATTTGCTCAGTTTTCTGCTCTTGTGGCAGGTCGGAATATAACTCAAATAAATTGTCTTCAGGATCCCTGAAGTGTACCGTCCTAATTCCCCAGGCAGCCATATCTCTCGGCTCATTAATGAACGCTAAACCGCGCGACTTTAGTTCCTCGAAACTTTCGTCCACACTCTGCACCTGCAGAATAATAGCGGTTTTATCCTGTGCCGCTGTGTCTTTCGCCGGCTGGAAATCCTCTACTGCCATAGCCATAAGCTCAGCCTTAAAGATGGAGATACCCGAGGCAATTCCAATATTGAAACTGGCAAAGTTCTCTCCGGGCTGGCCCCATGTGCATTCCAACCCCAAAACTTCATTGTAATAATTATACATTTGGTCGAAGTCATTTACCAAAATCCTAATACTGCTAAATTTCATTTCTTGTGCTTTTAAATTATATGCGCAAAATTACTTATCCTTTAAGGTCTGCAATTGTAAAAATCGGTCGTTTTTATCACACGACAGCTCACTTGGACTGCTTCCGGTATGTTTTTTAAGTGACTTGATGAAATGAGACTGGTCAAAATAATTTTCCTCAGGATAAAGTTTTCCCTGTTGCAGATCTGGATACGAGGCAGCGCATTTTAAAATATTGGAATATGCCTTTAAGGACAATCCGAAACGCTGCGAGAAATAGCGGTTGATCTGCCGGGCCGACCAGAAAACCTCCTTGGAATAATTTTCAATGGTAAGTCCGCCATCACTCTGGTATAAAAGGCCAAAGAGTTTCTGTTTCTTTTTGTCAACTGCTTTGCCGCTCTCTAAAATGCAAACCATCGTTTTATTAAAAAAATCAACTGTAGGTTGAAGCTCGCTAAAATTGTTATGCGCCAGCTGCCAGTAATCATTTTCGAGTTTCATCTCGCCGTTGCAGATCGGTGCTATACTGTGCCCGAAAATATAATCAGCGGCCAGCAGCTTAAAGCGTATTGCAAAAATTTGCGTATCGGGATCAATGCAGACCTCTACCTGTTTTGTCCAGAGTCCGGTGAGTGATACTTCACTTAGAACTCCGCTTTTAAAGTGAACAAGAAGGTCAAAACAGCCGTCAGGCAGAATGGTATAGTGATGATGCTCTGGCCCGGAATGATCAAACCACCAGTAGCATTTGACTAAATCAACCAAGCGTACATCAGGCTGAAATTCTTTATAGATCATGTTTTAATTTTTTTATACCCTTACAATGCAGAGGCCAAATTAAACAAATTTATTGAGACATGATGCTAAACCAAGCGCCTGCATACATGAAACTGGCGACGGTCCGGATCAAACGAAGAGAAAGTTACTTGCGGGCGCTCTGCTGTTAATTATATAATCCGGATTTTCAATTCTGTAAATCGAGGTGCCCTATTTACGCGTAATTTTAAATTACAGAAAAACGTCGATTCACTAAATAAAGCATTTATGGAAAATTTAATCACACAGGAAAATCTTGAAGAAATCAGAACATTGATAGAAAGCAAAATTGCCGATGTACCAGGAGAACTGATACTACTGGGCGCAGTGGGAACATTGCTTGTATCTTCCTATCTGAACAAAAAAGGCAATGTGCAGGCTGCATCAGCAATAGGGTCACTGGCTGTGCCTATAGTGGGTATTGGTCTGGCAAAATATAAAGATGTACTAAAATCTCAGATAGAAAATTTTCAGCAGCCCGATAAGGAAGTTGCCTGAAAATTTCCTGCCGCATACTATAGTAAATGTTATACAAAAAAAAAGCACCTCTCAAAAGACAGGTGCTTTTACATTTTCTTTTGGAAATTAAGCCACTACAACGTTTACCGCATTTGGGCCTTTTTTACCCTCAGCGATATCATAGCGAACTTCATCGTTCTCACGGATAGTCTCCGATAGACCTGTGGCATGGACAAAGATTTCACTCCCGCCGTTTTTCGGTGTTATAAATCCAAAACCTTTTTCTTCATTGTAGAATTTCACTGTACCTTCCTGCATCTTTTTAATTGTTATAATTTTCAAATAAATGTAAGTTATTAAAATTACAATACGCAAAGCACATTCCACTGATTGTGGGTGTTATGAAAATTATATAACATGGTATGGAAATTATATAAACACATCCTTCGACTATTTTGCATTTTTGAAATGTGTCATTTGTTACATTTCACTACTAGTTTTAAGACAGGGAAAATCTCCAGATAATGTATAATTATAATTTTTTGACAGATGCGATTACTTATTTTCACCAAAAGCAAAATAATTATCCTGTTGCTGATTTGCACCTCTCCTGCACTATTTTATTCACAGGCTCAAAAGCCGACACCTAAAGTTATGTTTGCCATTGAAACCTATGCCTACCTTAAAGGACAAAGTGCAGCTCTGAGAACGATAGCCAAACAGTTTCCAGACCTGGTTCCCAAAGTAAGGGCTGCGGAAAATAATGCTGAAAATCCATTTATAAGGGCAGAACGAAATATCGAACGCTTCCTGCAGGATGAGCTTACAGCGACCGAATTTAAGATAGTAAAACGAAATATAGATTCGCTGATCAATGTACAGCTTCAAAACCCAATCGAAAAGCAGAAATATGCCATTGATTTTCTTGAAAAAGTGAGCAAAGGAACTCATCATATTGCTGATACACTGGTATCAAAAGGCATATTGTCATTTGCTTACCACGATTCGCCCCATGAAGAAATCAATGATGGCCATATCAAAACATTTGTAACTAAAAACCACCCTAAAGCGGAACAAACTGCGCTAAAGGTTCCCATACCGCACAGCTGGCTGGCAGAAGAAGCCCATATGCCCGAGACAGTCCAGCAGTTTACCAGTTATTACGGAACGGGCAATGAAAAAATCACCATTGTAGTATTTGACCTTTCAGGGCAGCCTGAGGTTATTCTAAATGAAAAATCAATACTAGAGATGATACCTCCCGAATCTGCGCTTATCCGCACCGATAATGTAAAAATTGACGGTATTCCCGGTATGATGGTCGATGTAGAAAAATCTCTTGGCAATGCTGATGACCAAATGAAAATAAGGATGCTGCAGTTCTTGTTTACCCAAAAACAAAAACTGTACTGCCTGCAGGGCAGCATCGGTCCGGTGGCATCAAAGAAAAATCTTGACTTACAAATTAAAAAATATGAACCGTTATTTCGTCTCATCGCCTCTAAGACGGTGATAGAGGACTAAATTTTCAAGAGCATTAAATAATCTGGAATTTAAATTTTATCGAACTTCCATATTAGATTTAATTTCTTCAAAGACAAAATTGAACCCGATGGTCACTAGCCCCGATAGCAGTGAAAATCCTTTTGCGCCGGCGTTCGGCACAAAAGATTGCAACGTATAGCGGGAATAAGCTCCTAAAAAATAATAATAAACTTAAAAAATAATGTGTAACCTAAAAACAGCATTGTTTACAATTCACCGTAATGATCATTCCCAGTAAGATTCCAGTACCAATTCTTTATTCCCCGAATAAATCAATTCTGCACAATTTCACCCGGCTATACATCAAAAAAGAGAAAACCTGACCTGATGCAGATCAATAGATACATAGTTCAAGAAAATAATTTTGTAAATCCAAAATCAAATATTGTAAAACAAATTTTAATTTGCTGATTAATTTTATGGTGATGCACAAGAGCTTGCCACGGCATATCTCTACATCACTCAGTAAATCAGACTCAGCTATATCCGTCACAGCAATCAAAATATATTGCTTAATAGATGAAAATAGCCGGATCCGAAAAAAGAAATTAACTTTTTAATATAAGGAAATCATGGGAGATACTAAAAATTATGCGCTGATTACCGGAGCAACCGAAGGGATCGGTTATGAGCTTGCCAAGCTTTTTGCCAGCGATGGATATAACCTTGTTATTGTGGCAAGGCACGAAGATGAATTGAAAAACAAAGCTGCCGAGCTGAGCAAACACAATATAGATGTAATTGCCATTGCAAAAGACCTGTTTAACAGAGAAGATGCCTTTGCCCTATGCGCGGAAGTCCAGTCGAGAAACATTACCGTTGATGTGCTTGTCAATAATGCTGGACAAGGAGTTTACGGGCTTTTTAAGGATACTGACGTGGAGCGCGAACTGGGAATTATTGACCTGAACATTGCCTCCACTGTTATTCTGACAAAACATTTTGCAAAGCAGATGATATCGCGCAACTATGGTAAAATACTCAATCTTGCCTCCATAGCCAGCAAGACCCCGGGGCCATGGCAGTCAGTTTACCACGCGACTAAAGCTTTTGTTTACTCCTTTTCCGAAGCGATCAGGCATGAACTGAAAGAAAATAATATTACTGTCACTGCCCTTTTACCCGGAGCAACCGATACTGACTTTTTTAATAAGGCCAACATGCTGCAAAGCGCAGTAGTGCAGGACAAATCCTCACTGGCTGATCCGGCCGATGTGGCAAAGGACGGGTATGACGCCCTGATGTCCGGGGAGGATAAAATTATTTCTGGTTTTAAGAATAAGGCCATGATCGGTATGAGCAATATTCTGCCCGATACTACTGTTGCCGCAATGATGGACAGACAGCAAAAACCTGTTGATGAGCAGTCTGATTCTAAAACATAAAAATGTTCTCAAAAAAAATTGCTTTATTATCAACTAAAAGTACGCTCTTATCACAAATCCACCATAAAAGATGTGTAATTTGTCCTTTCACACCACAGCCAAAAGGCGCCAATTAATCCAATTGGTGCCTTTTTAAGTTGTATATCCATATTACTAGCGCTTAAAAAATTAAAAATAAACAACAAGATGTAATTATTTATTGGGCACCCTAACGACAACTTATTTGTTCTTTTTGATCAAAGCCGGACCAAATGCACCGCTTACCACAAGATCCCCATTTCTAAGGGGATAAATAAACTGCCCGCACGTATTTATTTTATAAGTTTTAGGCAGGCGGATTTCAGCCACCTGCTTACCGCTGTCCCAGTCCTTGCCAATAATAACCTGCTCACCATTCTCAAGTGTATTCAGATAAATTGCATTATCTTTTCGTGAAACAGGACTTAATGTCCAGGTCAGGGATCTGTCTGTATAGAGCCATCTATTCTCCAGCGTGTTGGTTTTGCTGTTCCATGAAAAACATTGGGCACCTTTAGGCCCTTTACGTGTATATCCCATCGATAATAAGGTAAGTGGGAAAACCTGTGTTTTATCAATTAATACAGGATCGGGAAAGTCCGAAGCGAAAGCTAAGACTCCATTTTTATAAACCTGTAATGACCACTCTATGGTTGTCGCCACCGGAAAATCTATTTTTAGGGCAGAAGCCATACGCTTGGTTGCAGCACCTTGTACCTGCTTTGCATCCTTAGGAATTTTATCTCTCCAGAAAGCCATAACCTTAACGGGATTCCCTGCGTCGCTTAAAACCACAAGATGATCTTCATTGTCTCCAAATCCCATAAGTGTTGGTGTTGCGCCTGAACCATGCGAAAGCCAAAGCGCATTTTTGGTTTTGTCATAAGGATAAGGCTCTTTCCACGCGCCGTCCGCTTCATCCAGAGATAATTTCTTGCCTGTCCATACCATTTTGCGCATATATTTATCGGTTACTAAATAAATTCCCCCGTTATCGTCTAAGGTTACTCCGTTATCCACAATCTCTCCCGGAATTGCACATGCCCAGGCTTTCTTTAGATCCCTGCTTACGATTGCCACAATTCCCGGCATGGCCAGACTAAACTGTATAAAAAAAACGTCAGCAATTGAATGCTGACGATCTCTCTTAGTAAATGAATTACAAATATTTAGAAACTAAAACTTAATCTCGCAAAAACAAAACGTCCGTTTTGACCAAATTGAGATACATTTCTGGAATATACAAATTGATTTTGATTGGATAAGTCGATAGCAGTTGCGGCCGGGGCATACGTGACATTTCCAACTGCATCAACACCATTAGCTCTTCTTGCCGTTTGTGGCCCTAAATTTTTGTCCGGATAAATGTCAAGAATATTATTGGCACCAATTACGACTTTGGTAATAGCCGAAATTTTAAAACCAACAGAAAAATCAGTAATAATTTTACCTCCCCAAACAGGATGCTCATTTTCTACGGCTTTGCCATTTACAATAGTCGCGCCTACAAAACCATCACCATTTACATCCGCCACGTTTGGATCTGTAACTTCTCCAAAATAAACATTTCTCAAAAAGAAATCTAATTTTTTATAAGTAAGATTGTTGGTCAGGTTTACTTTTACTCTTGGTATCGCTTCTTCCAAATAAATTCTGGATGATTCAGAAAAATAAGTATTTACCTGACCTGCAGCTTCAAGGACTGGTGAGGCATGAATTTGACCTACCTGACGGGTCTTCGAAAAAGTTCCTGATAAATCATTTTTCAGAGTCATATTTTCATTTAAGTTAAGCTTGTTGGTAATCACAACATCAATTCCTTTTGATTCGGTATCGATGGCATTGGCAAAGAAAGTTGCCGCATTCGCACCCGCCTGATCATATAAAGGCTGCGTAACTGGTGTTGGAGTAAATTGATCTGTAAGTACAACTCTGTCGTCTATTTTTATGTAATAAGCATCGGCAGTTATGGTAATATTCGCAGAAGGAATTTTAGCCGTAAATCCGGCGCTGTAACTTGTAGATTCTTCCTGTTTCAGTTTAGGAATTCCCAGAAGTTCGGCAATTTTAGAATCATTACTGAAAGTTCCTACTTCAAAAGGAACGCCTCCTGTAAATTGTGTAGCTGTTGATTCGTAATAAATTTGGTGTAAAGACGGCGCCCTAAATCCAGTTGAAAAAGCACCACGTAAATTGATATTGTCTGTTAATTTATAACGAGTTGCTATTTTATAATTGGTTGTATTTCCAAAATCAGAATAATTTTCAAAACGAACAGCGCCATTCAATAACCACTTATCTGTAATGTCCCATTCTAAATCTGTGTAAAAAGCATAACTGTTTCTGTTTTCTTCTTTTGCATTTTCTGCTCTGTATCCCGGAAAAACCTGAGCTCCTCCAGGCCTTGCAGCGCCAAAGAAGTCAGTAACCCGAATATTGGCTGGAGTTGTTCCTGTAACGACATTTCCATTTATATCATATTGACTGTAAGAATCAGGAACTCCGGCATTAATTCCGTATATTTCATAACGGTATTCAGCACCAAAAGCAACGTTTAGTGTGCCGAATTTTTTACTCATATCAAAATTCGTAGTGTTTTGGGTAAAACGCAAACCTCCAGCATCAAATTCATCGGGAGAGCCCTCTCTTAAGGTTGCATTTACGGTGTTTTCTATATTATAATCAAAGGCATTTCGACCATACGTATTACTTAAATCAAAATTCCAATCTTTGAAAATGGTTCCTCTTAGCCCTGCTGCCGCAGAAAGATCATTTATTGTCGAATGAATTTCAGGTAAAAAACCATCTAAATACAAGCCTGTGTACGATCTGGATTGATTAGGTCTTCTGTAAAAGCCGGCAGATTCACCTTCTCTGTAACTGGTTCCTCCAAATACATAAACTTCCAATTTGTCATTTATAGGATAAGCAGCATTCAAAAAGAACTGAACACTTTCAAACGAAGACTGGCCGATTCTCATATTAAAATTCTTTCTTTCAAGATTTCTATACGCCAGTTCTCCATCGGTGGCATCAAAGTTTAAAGCGGTTTGCAATTCCGGAATAGTGGTCGCATTGCTGATCGCAGTTTGTTGTGCCCCTGTAAAGTAGCTTACTTGCGGTGCATATCCTTTTATTGTATTGATGATTTGAGTAGAATTGGGTGTGTTAGAAATGTTGCCAAAAAGAGAATTGATATTAATTCCGTCTTCGGAAGCTCTTTGTTCAATAGCGTTATAAGCATTGTAAATTGTACCTGTTGCATCATTAGCCCTGCTTGTTGCATCGCGTAATTGTAAACTTCCTGTTAAGTTAATAAAGCTTTTTTCTTTACCTAAATTTGTACCATAGTTTAGATCCAATTGATAATGGTTACCGTCATTACCGCCTCTGTGATCGTTTGCATTTCTCGAAAAATTACTTCCTGAAAAGAGATTGATATCGAGTTTTTTAGTGTCTTTTTTTATATTAAGATTGATCACGCCCGCAATCGCATCTGATCCATATTGAGCAGAAGCTCCATCTCTTAAAACTTCAATTTTTTCAAGGGCAAAAGACGGAATAGCATTCAGATCTGTCCCTACCGATCCTCTTCCCGGCGTCCCGTTAATGTTTACCAATGATGAGGTATGTCTTCTTTTTCCATTTAATAAAACCAATACCTGATCAGGACCTAAACCTCTTAATTGCGCAGGGTCAAGATGGTCAGTTCCATCAGCTACAGTTTGGGTATTGGAAGTAAACGAAGGTGCCACCATATTCAAAATCTGATTTAAATTGGTTTGTGCGCCTTGCGTAGCAATATCTTTCATTGCAATTACATCTATAGGAACGGCTGATTCTGTTACTGTTCTGGTAGGGTTACGCGAGCCAATAACAACTACGTCTTGCAGGGTTTCACCACTTCCTCCCGATAATGTAATATTTACAACCGCTCCGGTGACAGTTAGGGTTTTTGTTTCTAAACCTACATACGAAAATTGCAGAACATCACCAATTTTGGCTTCAATAACATAATTTCCGTCAATATCGGTTACAGCTCCTTTTTTGGTACCAACTACCAAAACGCTAACACCAGGTAAGGAAGCGCCAGTTTCGTCAGTAACTTTTCCTTTTACAAGATCAATTTCTTTGTTTTTAAAAGTTGAATTTCTGTTTTTTTTTCTGTCTGAATTCTCAGCAGCGTTTACACTAACATCAGTCAAAATAGCAACTACAATAAATAAGGGAAAGGTTGCTTTTTTGAGTCGAAAGAACATTCTGTTTGTCAATAAATCGTTTTTCATAATTTTTATATTTGTTACTTATTTTAATCTTGAATAGAAAAGCAAAAAAGATGTATAAAGTATTTCTGAAAACTTTATAATTATAAAAAATGAGGATTATAATTATTTTTGAAATCTATTTAAAAAAACAAAAATTAAGAGGGACTTAAAATAGTTTTGTTTTTCCAATATTTTAGGATTGTTTTCTTAACAATTGTTTGTATATTATTCATGCTATTGTATTAAAACTACACTAAAAATACTACAGTTCGAATTATAAAAGTATGACAAAATTCTTAATTTTTGTTAAAAAACTACATTATTTTCAATTTTAGTTAAAGCGAACACGGACAAAGACAATAGAACAAAATTATTTACGACTTGCGGACTGATGTTGCTTAATATTCCTGTAATGTTTTTTACTGTTGGGTAACTATAATTTTGCTCAACGCAGTGAGAATTACTTTCGCAAACTCGACATAAACAACTTTGACAAACATAAATGTCGTTGGTTGTGGTGATGGACACATTGACAAATTAGAAAGTAGAGAAAGTGAAACAGTTTGGGTTGACATAACTGGCGATTGTTCAATAAACATTGAATATTTATACAACGGAAAAAGGAAGTGTTGCCGGGTATGTGACAAGCAGTATGGGACAGAAAATGAAACATAATATTGGCGGACAAAACCAAGAACAATTTTGATAACAATACGACAAATATCAGCGGTAGACCAACCCCCACATGCTAACAGGCGTTTGGAAAGATTCCGGATTTTGTAGTAGATTCACCTTTACGTTTCGCAAGAAATCTTATATTAGCCAAAAGTACTCAATTAGAAGTTTGCAACCTCGCCAAGCGCCAAAACGTTAGAGGTATAATTAGAGCTGAAGTTGAAAAAGAAGTAAAAGCTGCACGTACCTACTGCTGATTTTACAGCAATTACCATAGGAAATCGTGCGAAATATCAATTACGATTTTAGCTATGTCGGTAAAAAACTAGAAATTCAAAAATATGACGTAAACTGTAAATAAAGCATTAAATTGAAATAGAAAAGTTAAGATATAAATACTTTTTCGTATCTTCGGTTAAAGCTGTTTTTTTATGGAAGGTAAAATTGAATTATTAGAAAAGGTGCTCAAAATTCTTGCTCAAAACCCTAGTAAGTCATACAGTTTAGAAGAATTAACGATGGCTTTAATTCCCTATGACCTCTTAAATCACGATATTTCTTTAGAAAGAGAATATCAAGCTCGAGTTCTAAATGCGCTTATAAGTTTAGATGATCAAAGCATGATAGCACTAAATCCAAATACTGATGAAAGCTCTATTAAGTTGGAATGGCTTTCAAGAGTACAAATTGATAATTTTGTAAGTTAAATCGCTTAAATTTGTTTTATTTTTATATCTTTGATAATGTGTTCTTCGCATTAAGAAATAAGACAGAATTATCCCAAACATTATAAGCCTGTGCAAAGTAATACAGAATATTATTTAAAATCAGACATCGGGCTACGATTTTAATTGATTTTAAATAATATTAAAAGAGCAAATAGAAATATTTGCTCTTTTTTGTATTGGCATCTATTCCTTAATTAAACGAAATATCTTAGTTGTTTCACCTTTTCAAAGGTGGCATACTGGGTATATTATTACCTAAAATTATTACTGAACTTAGTGGAGCAAGTTTGGTTTCAAATATAACCGTATTTTTATAAAGATGACGTGCCACGGATTGAGAGATGGTCATTCCAAATCAATTTGCCAAAAACTTTCGTGGAATCAGTCAGATTTGAATCTACCGGATTAGATCAAGAATAAGATACTAAGGGCAAATTTTCCATTGTTCTTTATCGTGCAGTTTTAATTGGAAGTTGATAAATATATATTCATATCCTCGTCTGAATGACTTGAATTACTGAATCATTATATGTGCGATAATAATTACATAAAAACTCTTCACAACCTAAAACCTGGGTCATACTACCATACCTGAATTCCGGTATTTTTCAAGGTTTAAGATCTCATATTCAGCAATATAGGGTTTTATAAAAAAACTTAACATTTTAAACACAATATTTTTCTTACTTTTGTGCTAAATTTTAAATTAGGTTAGACATAATTAACTAATTACTAAACCATTACGCATGAATAGAAAACTACTTATTGGCTTGCTATGTGTTTTTAGCAGTTTTTCACTATTTGCAAAAAAAAACAATTTAAATATTCCTGTACCAGATTCCGAATATCAGGCATTGGTTGATTTTTATAGATCCACAGGGGAATCTAACTGGAGTAATAAGTGGAATACCAAAGAGAATAATCTTCATGAGGTGCCATGGTATGGTATAACATTGGAAAACGGCCATGTTACAGGTATTAATCTGAATAATACAAGTGGGATATCTGGTACAATTCCTGTCTCTTTCGGAAATTTGAAATATCTTAAAACACTTTCACTCTACGGTGCTAGTTACAGCAAAGATTTAAATACTACTGATTTAAGTGTTTTTTCTGGTTTAGAAGAACTCGAATTTCTCGATTTACGATATTGTAAATTAAAAGGAAGCATACCGGCATCATGGAATAAACTAAAAAAACTCAAAACGCTTTATTTGAGTGGAAATTCTATTACAGGCCTTCCACCTGAGTTTGGTGAACTGACAAGTTTGGTAACAGCTGATTTATCTGAAAATCAAATTCAGGTTCTTATAAAAGAAGTAGAAAATTTAACGGCACTTACTTCTTTAAATCTTACGAACAATAAACTCTCAACAATTGTTGGCTTACTGAAAAATGAGGTAAGCCTGGAATTAAATTCCCAAATAATAAATATTGAGAATTTGACTTATAAAGGCGTCGATTTAAAGATTGATAATCTGCCAAATGTGATGCTTTATAACAGAACCAAAAGTGATTTTTCTGCCAGAAGACAATATACGGTTTATGTGCGCGGTAGCCAGATTGGAACCGCGATAACCATCGCAGAAGATGGCAGTTTAACCGTTCCGTCATCCTATTTGGCAAGTATAAAAAATGGCGACGAAGTCTATTTATATCAGCAATATGATGGTAGTGCTGGCGCTGCATACTACAGCCGTTTTTATTTTTCTAATATAAAAGTAAGCCAGCCAGCAGTTTCTACGATCGAATACCAGGCGTTGGTTGATTTTTACAATGCCATGAACGGCAACAATTGGAGCATTAAATGGGATGTAAACGAAAATAATCTTAATGAAGGCGCGTGGAATGGCTTAAGTATTGAAAATGGACATATTACAGGAATCAATCTTAGTAATACTAGTAATATTTCCGGTGCAATTCCAGCATCTTTCGGGAATTTGAAATACCTGAAAAACTTTTCGCTTTATGGTGGAAGTTATTCCAAAAACCTGAGTACAACAGATTTAAGCGTTCTGTCAGAATTGAATTCTTTGGAAACAATCGATTTAAGATATTCTAATATTACGAGTGCAGTTCCTTCTTCGTGGAGCAAATTAAAAAAGCTAAAAACAATGAATCTTGGTTATAATACAATCAAGGCCTTACCAGAAGAATTGGGAGAAATGGAAAGTCTGGTAACGCTGGATATGACATCAAATCAGATAAAAGCAATTCCGGTTTCAATAGGAAATCTTGATAATTTAATGACCCTAAATTTATCTTCTAACCAAATTGAAATTTTGATTAAAGAACTGGAAAACATCAACACTTTAAAAACATTAGATCTTTCGAGCAATAAAATTTCGACTATTGTGGCGCTTTTAAATTCGCAGGTTTATCTTGAACTGAATTCGCAAAGCGTCAGCATGGAAAACTTTATTTATAAAGGAACAGATGTTAAGCTTGAAAATTTTCCGAATGTCGTTTTATACAACAGAAGCAAAAATGATTTTTCGTCCAGAAGAACATTCAATTTGTACTTACGCGGAAGTCAGGTGGCAACTGGTTTACAGATGCAACCAGATGGAAGCCTTACTATTCCGGTAACCTATCTGGCTTCGTTAAAAGCAGGAGACGAATTGTATTTGTATCAAAATTATGATGGCGTAGGAGCTTATTATTCCCGAATTTATTTTCCTGATTTAAAAGTAGATCAGCCTACAATTCCAGATGTTGAATATCAGGCTTTGGTTGATTTTTATAATGCAATGAATGGTGCCAACTGGAACAATAAATGGGATGTTACACAAAATAATCTGCATGAAGGTGCATGGTTTGGAGTAAGTATCGAAAACGGACATATTACAGGATTAAACCTGAACAATAATTATAATGTTGCGGGCGCAATTCCGGCTTCTATTGGAGATTTAAAATACCTGAAAAACCTTTCACTTTATGGCGGAAGCTACAGCAAAAATTTGAGCACGACAGATTTAACTGTTTTATCTGAATTAGAATCTCTGGAATCTCTTGATCTAAGATATTCACAAATTAAAGGAGATATTCCGGCAAGCTGGAGCAAATTAAAAAAACTTAAAACGGTTTATATAGGTTACAATACACTTACCGCTTTACCGGAAGATATTGGAGAAATGGAAAGTCTGGTGACACTTGATGCGACCTCAAACCAAATAAAAACTATTCCGGCATCAATCGGCAATTTGACAAATTTGGTAACGCTTAGTTTATCATCCAATCAAATTGAAATTTTGATCAAAGAACTAGAAAATATCACGACTTTAAAAACTGTAGATCTTTCGAGCAATAAACTTTCGACAATTGTGGCATTGTTAAATTCTCAGGTATATCTTGAACTTAACTCGCAAAGTGTAAGCAAAGCCGATTTTATTTATAAGGGAACTGATGTTAAAGTTGAAAATTTTCCAAATATTGTTTTATATAACAGAAGCAAAAATGATTTTACGTCAAGAAGAACATTTAATCTGTATTTAAGAGGAAGCGTCGTTGTGAGTAATTTACAAATGGCACAAGACGGAAGTATTATAATCCCAGCAACTTATTTGTCATCATTAAAAGCGGGCGATGAGTTGTATTTGTATCAAAATTATGATGGCGCAGGAGCTTATTATTCCCGAATTTATTTTACCGATTTAAAAGTAGATCAGCCAAAAATTCCGGATGCAGAATATCAGGCGCTTGTTGATTTTTATACCGTGATGGGCGGTACGAACTGGAACAATAAATGGGATGTTTCTGTAAATAATTTACATGAGGGAGCCTGGTACGGAGTAAGCATCGAAAACGGCCATATTACAGGATTAAATCTGAATAATAATTATAGTGTTTCAGGAGCAATTCCTGCTTCTATTGGAGATTTAAAATACCTGAAAACGCTTTCGCTTTACGGTGGAAGTTATGGTAAAGATTTAAACACCACAGATTTAGCTGTTTTATCAGAACTTGAATCCCTGGAAACTTTAGATTTAAGATACACCAAAATTAAAGGCGCAGTTCCGTCTTCGTGGGGCAAACTAAAAAAGCTAAATAATCTGTATTTAGATCATAATGCACTTACTGCTTTGCCGGCAGAATTTGGCGATATGGAAAGTCTGGTTACGGCTAGTTTATCTGGAAATCACATAACAGCAATTCCGGCTTCGACGGGTGATCTGGCAAATTTGGTTACACTAAATTTAGCCTCAAATCAAATTGAAGTTTTGATTAAGGAACTGGAAAAATTAACTGCTTTAAAAACGCTCGATTTATCAAGCAATAAAGTAGGAACGATTTTAGGATTGTTATCCAGTCAGGTATATTTAGAAATGAATTCGCAAACCTTAAGTATCGAAAACTTTTTATATGAAGGTACCGATGTTAAAGTGAGTAATTTGCCCAATTCGGTTTTGTACAATAAAGCTTCAAATGATTTTTCGGCACAAAGACAATTTAGATTGTACATAAAAGGAAGCCAGGTTGGAAGCAATTTAACCGTTGCAGGAGACGGAACAATTACAATTCCGGCAGATTATCTTGCGACTTTAAAAACCGGAGATCAGCTGTATTTATATCAACAATATGATGGTGCTCAGGGCGCTGCTTACTATTCGAATATCTATTTTACGAATGTGAAAGTAGATCAGCCAATAATTCCGGATACAGAATATCAGGCTTTGGTTGATTTTTACAACGCAATGGGCGGTAACAACTGGAACAATAAATGGGTAACTGCCGAAAATAATCTGCACGAAGGCGCGTGGTATGGCATAAGCATTCAAAACGGACATATTACAGGACTTAACCTTAACAATAACTCTAATGTTACGGGAGCAATTCCGGCTACTTTTGCAAACCTTAAATACTTAAAAAACCTATCGTTATACGGCGGAAGTTATACAAAAAACCTAAGCGCAACTGATTTAGGAATTCTTTCGGGATTAGAAGCTCTAGAATCTGTTGATTTAAGATATGCAAAGTTAAAAGGAGTTATTCCATCTTCATGGAATAAGTTGCAGGCTTTAAAAACTTTATATCTAAGCAACAATAATATAGAAGATATCAGTGAAGTTGTAGCGGCTTTACCCCTTTTAAAAACGGCTGATTTCTCTAATCAAACCATTACGATTCCTACGATTGAAGTTGGTGCAAACGAATTAGTAATAACGCTTCCAACATTAAGTACGTTTTTATTTACTTCGAATGGCGGCGTTATCAACAACAAAAATAATTTTACGCTTTATATAAATGGTGTAAACAAAACATCAAATTATTCGAACAGTGAAGGAAAACTGATCTTTAAGGATATTGCTTTGTACGGAATTAAATTAACAGATAAACTTAGAATTGTACAAAACGACGCAACGGCCCAAGGCACCTCTATCAACTACACTCAAGTTGTTTTTGGAAAACCATTAACCGACGAAGAATTTGAAATTCTGAAGAAAATTTACGCAAGTACAAATGGTGCACAATGGACTCAGAAATGGGACATTAGCCAAAATAAACTGCATGAAGTAAGTTGGTACGGCGTTGGCACAAAAGAAGGTCACGTTGTATCGTTGAGTTTGGCAGGAAATAATCTTTCAGGAACGCTTCCTGCAGAATTGTCTGATTTGGCTTATCTGGAAACACTGAATTTACAAACAAATGCAATAACTGGTTCGCTTCCTGTAAACTTGGGAAATCTTCAAAATTTGAAAACGGTGAATTTACAATCTAATAAATTTGAAGGGAATTTACCAAATTTATCTGGAATTTCAGGATTAAAAAAACTATCGATTTCGGGCAATTTATTTAAAGGAACAATTCCGGGACATTTGAATAATTTCGACAACATCGTGCAAATCGATCTTTCAAACAATGGTTTTGATGCCTTAGAAAAACCATTTACTTATAATCTGGATCAGGTTTATGTAAACCTTAGAGGTCAGACTATTATAAAAGATGAATATCTGTATTTGAGAGGCGATGAAATTGTGGTGGATCTTCCTTCAATTACTACTTATAATGAAACGGATCAGGATTATAGTGGACATTATTTATTTGAATTACAAGCCAATAATTTCAAAATATCCGAAGCTACGACGGTAGATAATACACTTACGTTTCCGAATATCGCCATTTCGAGTATTCCGGCCGGAGCCAAAATTACGATTTGGCAAAGAACAGGAACTTCACAAGGCACTTATTTACAGTTTAAAGGAATTGCAGACGGATCTGAAACACCATTAATCGCTGCAGAATACGATGCTTTGATTGCCTTTTTTCAGGGCGCGGGAGGATCAAGCTGGAAAGAGCCTTGGGATATTTCGTCAAACAACCTTCACGAGAAAAAGTGGAAAGGCGTTATCACAAACGACGGACACGTAATTTCGATAAATCTTACAGATAATAACCTGACGGGAAGTATCAGCACAGAATTAAGTAAGTTTACAGAATTGCAAAACCTTACTTTAAACCGTAATAAGCTGACAGGAACAATTCCAGAGAGCTTAACGAAAATTTCAAAATTGAAATTGGTTGATCTTTCTGAAAATGAATTGACAGAAATTGAGGCAGTATTTCCAGCCAGCGTAACTTTTAAAATTGATCGTCAGAAAATTAATTTGGGAGAATTGCCATTAACATTGACTGCGACCCTAACAGACAAAAAAATCAATCATTACGATCATACGAATTCGTTGTTTAACGCTACACAGTCGTACAATATGACTTTGAAAGATTATTTCCAAATGGTTACAATCCCGCAAGACGGAATAAAATTGACCAGTATTTTGAACGAATGGAATGTGCCAAATAATCAGACTCTTGAACTAAGACAAATTGCCGGATCAGCCAGAAATAGTGTTTTAACGTACACCATTACATACAGAGAAGGCGATGCAAATCTGGACGGAATTGTGAATATTCTCGACATACAATCGTCATTGAATTATACATTGAGCCAAAAGCCAAAATTCTTTAATTACGGCGCGGCAGATTTAAACAAGGATAAAAACCTGAACATTCTGGATATCATTCTGCAAATTAACAAAATTCAAGACGGAACGCAGGAGAAAAAAGCGAATACAAGCAAACTGGCTTCAAAAGAAAATACGATTTTAAGTATTGAAAATAACACTTTGTTTATCGAAAGCGAAACCAATTCAGCCGCAGCATTTGATATTCGTTTAAAAGGAATTTCGAAAGCGCAGGTAACAGAATTACTTTTTGCGATTGGTTACACGGCATCAATTGCAGAACAAAATGGCGAAGTAAGTATTATTGGTTTTTCAATGGATAAAACGTTATCCGGCAAACAGGCGATTGCAACATTAACTCCAAATGCAACAATTGTTTCGGCTATGATTTCTGATCATGACGCAAACGAACTTAGTTACAAAATTAACGATAAAACGCTTGGAGTGGATAATTTTGATTCTGATTTAGCGAAAACAAATACAGTTGTAAATTTCCCGAATCCGTTTAGAGAACTAACTACCATACAATATTGGCTTGCAGATAATGCCGATAAAGTAAGCCTGAAAGTTTATGACACTAAAGGTCAGATTGTTCGTGTAGAAGAAAATTTAGAAACTTCAAAAGGAAAACAAGAGCTGAACTTTTTGCAAAAAGAACTTGCTTCAGGAATCTATTTTTATACGATCGAAGTTCAAAATTCGAACAAAACAAAACGATTAACCGGAAAAATGCTAATACAATAAACGTACTGAAATGATATATAACAAACCCGAACCAATGAAAATTAAACCATTTCTTTTATTTCTATTTTTATTTCTGGCGACGTTTACTTTCGCGCAAAACAGCCTGAAAGTGGTCAACACAGCTGCCGGACCCGGTGATAAAGCTAAGATTTTGATTGACTTGACAAATTCTGCTGAAGTTGTTGGAGCCGAATTTACTTTAACCATTCCACAAGGATTGATTGTCTCTGAAAAAGAAAGCAAAATCATCGAAAGCAGAAAAGGCGATCATGCCATTTATGTCAATATCGAAAAGAATAATCCGCAAAATTATCACTTTATAATTCTTTCGCTGACAAGCACTTCTTTAAAAGGAAACAGCGGTACTTTATTAGAAATTCCGATTGAGATTCCGTTAAATTATATCGAAGGACAAACGCACAGCCTGAGTCTTTCTGGCGTTGTTTTAAGTTCTAAAAATGCCGTAGATATTGGCTCAAACCATACCAACGGAATACTGACCATTGCAACGGCACAATTTCCTGATTTAACGATTTCGGGAATAACAGCAAACGAAACAAAAATTACTCCCGAAGGAAAAATTACTGTTTCATGGGGCGTTGATAATATTGGAGAAAAAATCGCTTCTGGCGGATGGATCGAGCATGTGAGTATTGTATCTGACGCAACCGGATTAGAATATAATCTGGGAACAGTTTCCTACAATGAAGATTTGGATAAAAAGAAATCTGTAAACCGAAATGCAACTTTTAATCTGCCTAAAGTTTTAGGAATTGACGGAAATGTAAAAGTAAAAATCAACCTGATTGCTAATACTTCTGTAAAAGAACCTGAAAGTTTAAAAGACAATAATAAGGTTACTGCAACGAGTTCTATTGTATTGGAAAAAGTATTATTTTTAACGTTGGACAAGAAAAGCATTGCAGAGAATTCAACAGAAGTTATTCGTGCCACATTAACCCAAAGTGGCGAAAGAAGTACAGATAAAACCTATGATATTGTAGCGTCTCAATTGAATCAATTGGGATTTGATACCACCGTAAAAATTGCAAAAGATCAATCGTCTGTTGTTTTTTATATTAAACCAATAGACAATACTGTAACAGACGGAAACAGAACCGTAAAACTGACCTTATCCGGAAATGATTACACAGCAGTTTCGGATAATATCGAAATTATTGATAACGAATTTTCGGTAATTACGTTAACGCCTTCAAAAGTTGCGGCTACAGATGGCGATGTGATTACGGTGACTTTAGAAAGTGATTTTGCGAAAACTACTGATACGAAATTCACGATTTCTGCCGATCAGAATTCACGTTGGATTGTTCCTGCGGAAATTGTACTTCCTGCGGGAAGCAAAATTGTTTCTTTCAATATAACAGTAAAAAACAATAAAGTTCCTGAAGCAACCGTAACTGGAAAGCTGACTTTAAGAGCCGAAGGTTTTCAGGCAGGAAATACAGAAGTTGTTTTAAAAAGTTCGAATGTTCCGGCTTTTGAACTGGAAATAAGTCCAACAACAATTTCAAAAGCCGATGGTGTTTATGCTACTTATGCGACAATCAAACGTTTAGACAAATCAGATATTGCGACAAATATTCGTTTAAAACCGAGTATTGCGAATGCATTGATTTTGCCGGATGTTATTGATTTTCCTGTCAATGTAAATCAGAAGAAATTTAACATTGGCGCGATAAACAACGGAATTGTCGATGGAACAAAAACGGTAAATGTTGCCGCCGAAGTGTTTATTGCATCTTGTAATTGTACCGTTCCTGCAGGAAGCGGTGGAAGTACAATTAGTAAAAACATCACCATTCTGGATAGTAATGGCCCAACTTTGATCCTGAAAGCAAATCCGTCTACGGTAAAAGCGGGAACAGAGAATGTTGCTAAAATTACAGTTGCCAGAAATACTGTTGATACGTCAAAAGCGATTTTAGTAAACCTGTCAAGCGATTCGCCAACCATTGTTACGATTCCTGCGACAGTAATAATTCCGGTTGGAAGTGAAAGCATAGAAGTGGCGATAAGCACCAAAATTGATGTGAACAAAAAGGGCGATCAAACGGTACGTTTAACTGCCGAAGCCGACAGTTTTGCATCTGGTTTTTCATGGATATTAGTTACCGATCAAAACAAACCTGATGCCGTAATCAATACCGTAAATACCGTAACTGAAGCAGGCGGTGGAGAAAATATCGAAATCGCAGCAACACTAACCAATCAGGGATTTGCTGTTTTAACTAAAGGATCAAAATTAGATTTTTACCTTTCTAAAGATAAGATGGTTAAAAACGGAACTCTTTTGGTAAGTACAATACTTGACAAAGATATTGAATCAGGAAAAAGCCTTGATTTAAAACAGTCGATAAAACTTCCGCAGCAGGCTGGAGATTATTTTGTAATTGTAACTGTTAATTCAGATCAAAAAGTAAATGAATTATCATATGCTAATAATGAAAATTTTGCTGCAATTGAGCTGCACGCCAGTTATTCTGCAACAGCAACAGTAGCAAAATCAGTGTATAAATCGGCGGAATTGGTTAATATTAGTGGATCTGCAAAAATG
The DNA here is from genome assembly GCF_000834715.1 of Flavobacterium sp. MEB061. Taxonomy (NCBI): domain Bacteria; kingdom Pseudomonadati; phylum Bacteroidota; class Flavobacteriia; order Flavobacteriales; family Flavobacteriaceae; genus Flavobacterium; species Flavobacterium sp. MEB061. Next base: position 26,382 of record NZ_JXQR01000002.1, read on the forward strand.
CTGAACAATTCTGTCGCAGCAAATAAAGAAATAGAAATCACCATTACAAACGGAAGTTTTGTTCGTTCGTTTATTGTAAAAACAAACGTTTCTGGAAATTTTGCTTACGATTTTGAACCTTTACAGGCCGAAAGCGGACATTATACTTTGAGCGCAGGATATCCCGGAACGTTTAATGCAACACAGGCGGAATTTGATATTATTGGTTTTGAATGGACAAATAAGCCTGACTATTTAAAATGGGATGTTGTGACCAAAACACTATATAAAGGAGAATTCAGATTAAAGAATAACAGTAAAACAACCTTAACCAATATAAAAGTTGATCTTCCTGCAGATGCCGGATTTACAGTAGAAACAAATCCTTTGACCTTATCTTCCGGAGAAGAATCTGTTTTAAGTTATACCATACTTGCTGAGAATCCTTCGGCAGAACAAAAATATTATCAGGTTAATTTTAATATTGTTTCAAATGAAGGAGCAATATTACCCGTTTTAGTATACTATCATGCGAAAGCTCAAACGCCTAAACTGGCGGTAAATCCGGTGAGCATCAATACCACGATGATTAAGGGGAGTTCTCGTTTTTATGAGTTTGCTGTTACAAATACAGGAGGTGTAGATGCCGAACAGGTAAAAGTTGATGTTCCGAATTTGGAATGGATGAAATTAAAAAGCCCATCTATTGTCGAAAAAATTGCACCAAACGAAGTTGTAAAAATAATACTAGAACTAGCACCAACAGACAAACAGCAATTAAACGTTCCGTTATCGGGCAATTTAGCGCTGAATCCTTCTAACGGTGGCGGAATAAGTATACCTTTTAAAATAGAAACTGTTTCAGCATCTACAGGTTCTTTATTGGTAGATGTTGTAGATGAATATACGTATAACACAGAAAATGCACCGCATGTTAAAGGAGCGAAAGTAGTAGTTCGTCATCCATTTTCGGGAGTTGTTTTAGCAGAAGGTATTACAGATGATAGTGGAGTTTTTCAAACATCCCAAATTCCTGAAGGTTATTATGCAGTTACCGTAACAGCAGATAAACACGATACATACCAAAATAATATAGTAGTTGATCCGGGTAAATTAACAACTCAAAAAGTATTTATTTCCTACCAGGCCGTTAGCTATGAATGGGTAGTAAAACCAACGGAAATTGAAGATGAGTACCAGTCTGATTTGGTGGTTAAATTTGAAACCAATGTACCAAAACCAGTAATTGTAATTGACATTGATAATCCGGTTCTAGATTTAAATGTCGGCGAAAGCAGAATGAGCTATGCTACCGTTACCAATCATGGATTGATAGCCCTATCAAATGTGACTTTTAATATAGACAGCCAGCAAGACTATAAGTTTAAGCCGATGATAGAAAGGCTTGACGTATTAAATGCTAAAACGACAATTATTGTTCCCATACTTATTACAAGAACAGCATCATCTTTAAAAATGGCAGCTAGCGAAAATTGTTCTTATAATTTAATAACAAAAGGTACTTATGTATGTGAAACAGAACAGGATTTGGCCGCATTTAAACCTTATTACAAATTGACCTGTTCAACCCCAAGTTCACCAGTTGCAGGTGGAATACCTAATTTTAACGGAGGCGGTTTTGGAGGATTAATTCCTATTGGAACGGCAATTGGAAACATAGTTACTTCGCTTCCTACTATTTGTACGAATCCATGTCTTACGTCAGTATTCGGAATGGTTATCGGTTGTGCTGGTGGACCTGTAGGAGCTGTTGCGGGATGTCTACTGGGTCTTGCGACTGTAAATGGAGAGGTATTCAATCAGATTGTTGCAGTTGCCGGATGTGTTCCGGATTTTATACCTTATGTGGGTTGTGTTGCAAGTATGGTAGCGACATTAAAAGCGTGTATTTATGATCCGATAGTATCTGGAAAAAAGGCAAAAAATAGTTTCCTGGAAACCATGTATAATGATTTTTATGTCATGGATAATGCGCAAGTTGCTTTAAGTAACAGGCTCAAGGCATACCTCGGTAATGATAAGATTTTACAAAGTTCTAATTTTCAGAATTTCATGAAAGAAGTTGCCTTGCACTTAGATGGTGAAAAAACATTTTCTACTGCAGATGTTGCAAGAATTAAAGCTAATCTTTCGGGTACCGATATAACAAATCAGGAAATTGATACTTTTTGCAACAGATGGAATAAAACTTTGGAAGCGTGGAATAAAAACATTAAGGTTCCTAATACAGAATATCCTCAAATCATCAACAAAAATGATATAGCAGAATACGACAGAATACGACAATTATTAGTAACTCTTGTTAGTACGAGAGGTTTTGAATCTGCTGAAAAAATGTACAATCAGGACATGACAGATTTAAAAGAATATATTGAAGAATTATCTTCTCAATCTTCTGTTTGTGCGAGCGTAACGGTAAAATTCTCTCAGAAAATTACCATGACCAGAGAAGCTTTTGAAGGAACGTTAACCATGAATAACGGAAGCGATGGCAATACAATTAAAGACATCAATTTAGATTTATTGATTAGAGATGAAGCTGGAAACGACATGACACATTTGTTTCAAATCAACAAAGATGCTTTCCTTAGCGGAACGGGAATTGTTGGTCCGCAAAGCAGTAAAGCTGGAACAGTGATTTTTATTCCAACAAAAGAAGCAGCACCAACGGTGGCTAAATCATATTCTTTTGGTGGTACATTATCATATACAGATCCAAATACAGGAGATAAGGTTACAGTACAATTGTTTCCGGTAACGCTGGAAGTAAACCCAAGTCCTGACTTAGTAATGCATTATTTTATGCAACGTGATATTTTGGGAGATGATCCTTTAACGGATAAAATCGAGCCAATTATTCCGGCAGAAATGGCTTTATTGATTAAAAATGAAGGCTACGGAATCGCTAAAAATGTCCAGGTAGAATCTGTTCAGCCAGAAATTATCGAAAACAAAAAAGGGCTTTTAATCGATTTTGAAATTGTTGGAAGCAACTTTAACAACGAACCAAAACAATTAGGTTTATTAAATGTTGATTTTGGAAATATTGAACCTCAGAAAAATGCTTTGGGACAATGGTGGTTCACAAGTTCATTGTTGGGTCATTTTGTAGAATACGATCTTCAAATCAAACATTTAAACAGTTACGGAAATAAAAATCTGAGCCTGATTAAAGCGTCCTATGTACACGAATTGATCAAAAGCGTAAAAGCGTATCAGGCAGGACATGATAATGTTGGTGATTTCTTAGTAAATGATATTACCGATACAAAAGATACGCCGGATGCTATTTATTATTCAAACGGAGAAAGCGATGAAGTCTATAAAGTAAACACAGGAACGGTTTCTAATGTGATTTCGCCAAGTCAGTTAACTACAACATTAACTATGAATTCATCTCAAACAGGATGGAATTACGGTAATCTTCCTGATCCTGCATCAGATCGATACAAACTATACAGAGTAGTTAGAATAAGTGATAATCTTGAATTACCGCTGGAAAATTTCTGGCAGACATTTGTAACGTTAAAAGACGGATTAGAACCTAAATACGAGAACAATCTTCATTTTCTTGATAAAATATCAGGATTAGAGAAATATACGCTTTATTATACGCCGATAAACACAAATGTCCCAAAGGTAATTTCGTTTGGAAATGTGCCTTCAACAACAACAAAAGCGCTGGAATCTGTCCAGGTAAACTTTAACAAGGCGATAAACCCGAGTACGTTTACATCTCAAAATATCACTTTAATTCACCAGGGCAAAAAACTAGATTTTGATGATAGTTTAATTGGAAAAATTAACGATTCTACTTTTGTTTTAAATACCAAAACAATTGCAATTGCGTCTGGTTATTATGAATTAACGGTGCAATGTGCCGGTATAAAAGATCCGGAAGGAAATGAAGGAACGGAAGGAAAAAGTATTTCGTGGATTCAGATTATTGGCGAACTGGGAATTGTTCAGTTTAAAAACGATCAAACACAATCACTGGCCGTAAATAGTGTCGGAATTTTGTTTAATAAATTGGTTAAACCAACACAGTTTACAAAAGATAAACTGAAATTAAACGGAAATGCAGTAGATAATATTTCAATTGTAACCGATGATAATCTCAAATATACCATTGTTGGATTAAGCGAATACAACAGAGAAAACGGCAATTATGAATTAACTGTTGATTTGCCATCTATAAAAGCAGAAGACAATACGGTTGGATTAATTGTTCAGTCTCAAAAATGGAAAGTAGATATTCTGCTTCCGGAAGTTAAGACTTTTACGCCGCAATATCAAGGCGCTGTAAACAGCCAGAACGTAACCGAAATGATTGTCACTTTAAACAAACCCATAAATACTTTTGATAAAAACTGGGTGAGCTTATTTAAAGGAAGTGTCAACCAAAACGCAAATGTAAGCGTAACCAAGCAAGACGAGTTGCATTATATAATTTCTGGTTTGGGAGAATATACACAAACGGCAGGAGGTTATAAAATCGAAATCGGCCAGTCAAACTTTGTGGATCTTTCTGGGAATTTCGGAAACGGAACGTCAAGTACAAATTGGACTGTGAAATTTGATAAACCGCTTGCGCCGATCAACCTTCGCGTAACGCCGGACAGAGGAATTTCTGCATCTGATAACATTACATCCGGCAACGATTTACAAATTGCGCTTACCACAATAGAAAACAAACAAAATGTCGAATTGTATGTCATAACGCCTCAAAGCAGAATTTTAGTAAGCAAACAATATTTAGGAACGACAAAAGAAATATTTGTTCCGATAAAAGGATATTTTGGCAAAAACACCTTTGAAGCTATTGCGTATGACGAAATCGGTAACGCAAGCGATGCCGTTCGTATAGAAACATATCTTGATAACGTTGATCTTGGCGCTACAATTTCGCATTTAAGTTTAAATAATAGCTGTTCAGAAACAGATGCACTAGCAGTAATATTCGACAATGAAATTACAACTTCGGCATTTACAAAAGACGCCTTAATGGTTAAAGAAGGCGGAATTGCTGTTTCGAACGAAAAACTGACGCTGACTAAAATTTCAGATAAAGAATTTGAAATTTCCGGAATCGAAAAACTAAACGGCGATCACACTTTCGGAATTGATTTGTCAAAACTGAACAAAAAATCGAGCGGTCTGCCAGGAAAAGGAATTGTTTTGGCGAGCGTTGAAAGTTCTGCTGTAATTTCGGCAACAATAATTGGAGACCTGATTATTAATGAGGCAAATTCGATTACGACTTATACGGCAACGCAGAACATGATAGAATACCAATGGAATGTAACCGGTGGTGAAATTGTTGACCAAAAAGAAAATACGGTAACCATAAAATGGAATGAAAAAGGAATGCAGAATCTGTCACTTTCTTATTCGACATCGGCATCGTGCAGCAAAACGACTACTTTAGAAGTAAAAGTAGATGCAACATTAGGCGTAGATATTCCGGTAACGGGCAAAAATGGTTTAATTATGTCCCCGGTTCCAAATAATGGGAACTTTACTCTAACATTGCCAGATGGTGAAGGTTTTTTTGCATTAACCGTATATGATATAAATGGGCGAGCTGTCTACCAACAGGATAAGGTACAACTTTCGGATACAAAAAGTATTGTTTATACAAACTTACGTTCAGCAGGGATGTATTATTTGATCATCCATAACAGTGAGAAAACTTATAAAGTTAAATTCATGATCAAGTAGAAATGAAAAAAATATGTTTATAACCCGCCCAAAAAAGGTAATGTTTCAGTTTAGTGATATGAGGTTTTCAGTTGAATATTGTCTGGATGATAAAATTGAAAAAATTCGGACTCACCATACTTAAGGACGGCAAGTTAACATAACATTTTTTCATGGTATTCGCTCTTAGTAAAGGTTGGTTTGAAAATCAAAAAGCGCCTGTTTCAATGAAATGGGCGCTTTTCTTGTCATGTTTTTGCAGGTTAAATTTTAAGTCCGATGAAAGTTGATTTTTATTTGAATATCGATATGCTTTCTCCTAAATTTTCTCTGGCAATAAATGATGTAATAAATTCCTTTACTTCTTGGGCTGTTCCTGGCTCAATATCAAATGAGTTGATATGAAATTCATCATCATGATCTGAAATGTGTATGATTTCTGTGTAGCCCCTAGAAATTAAACTTCCTTTTAATTTTATGATATTTGACTGCTGCCTGACATCCAGTTCTTTTCGAACTTTTAACTTCATCCCCTTCTCCATTGTAATTAATTAAATATGACGCTAATTCTCTATCAAATGTAAGAAAAATATTTGTATTATTTAATAAAATTTGAACTTTCCATCTCTATTACTAAGTATTATTGTTTGTATAAAACAATATAAAAAACAGGAATAACATTACTATTTATCGAGAATTGATGACATAAAAAAAGCTCTATATTATGGGCTTCAAAGTAAGAGGCATAAAATTTAATATTAAAACTTTTTAAAATTTATAGAAATTTGTCCCGTCAAGGTCACCCTACGGGACATGAAAACAGTAAATGCTTACAGAAAAAAAGCGCTTCAAAATAATAAAAAAAAGTCATAAAAAAGTCCATTTTATTAAATGGACTTGAGGGTAATAAAAGTTTATATGCTAATTTCACTTCCAGGAAATTAGTTTTGTACTATTAAATAATATAAAATGCTTTTAAAGTACATAAGATACAGATTCAAAGATTATTACTAAGGGCAGAAAAGATACTTGAAGTTTGTGGCAGAATCGGGTGTTTTGAAAAATAGAAACTAAGCAAAATCAGTACCTAAGAATTTAGGTTCGAAACTTTATAGGTTTAAAACAGCAGGTCTCTCCCGTCTACCACTTCTATGTATGTTTTTGGGCACTTTGCGGTGGTTAAAAATATAATCACCGCAAAAATGCGGTTTAAATTTAAAATAATCACCGCAAATATTGTAAATGCGGTAAATAAACAATAAATTTACCGCAAAATTGCGGTGAATATGTACATGCATCAAAAAAAAGAATGGCCAGTTTTTAAATGGAATTCAGAAGAAATTACAGTCATACTAGGAAAAGTCAGATATCGCCAAGGAAAAATCCTTGGACAGATGAAAGCACTTGGTTTTAAACTTCAGGAAGAGACTATGCTGCAAACACTAACTTTGGATGTTATAAAGTCAAGCGAAATAGAGGGTAAATTGTTAAATCATGATCAAGTACGTTCATCAATTGCTAGAAGATTAGGAATTGATATCGCTGGTACCATCAAGGCTGAACGAGATGTTGAAGGTGTTGTTGAGATGATGCTTGATGCAACTCAAAACTATTCAAACGATTTAACAGCAGATAGAATTTTTGGCTGGCATGCTTCACTTTTTCCAACAGGAAGGAGTGGTATGTATAAAATCATCGTTGGGGATTGGCGTAAAGATATTATGCAGGTTACTTCAGGTCCTATGGGCAGAGAGATAGTCCATTTCGAAGCGCCATTACCTGACATAGTTGATCAAGAAATGCAGGGATTTTTAAAATGGTTAAATAGTAGAACTGAAATTGATCCAGTTTTAAAAGCTGCAATTGGCCATTTATGGTTTGTTACAATACATCCTTTTGATGATGGAAACGGAAGAATAGCTAGAGCAGTCGCAGATATGCTTCTGGCTCGAGCAGATCAAAGTAGACGGCGGTTTTATTCAATGTCTGCACAAATTCAAAAAGAAAGAAACGAATATTATAACATTCTTGAATCAACACAAAAAGGAGATCTGGATATTACCCCCTGGCTGGATTGGTTTTTAAATTGCTTATTTCGTTCAATGGAAAGCACAGATATTACAATTGAGAAAATACTAGAGCGAGGACAGTTCTGGGAATCTCATAGAGATAAAACTTTTAACGTCCGTCAGCAAAAAATGCTGCAGGCTCTTTTAGATTCATTCTTTGGAAATCTAAATGTATCTAAATGGGCAAAAATGACAAAAACGTCAACAGATACTGCTTTAAGGGATATCAAAGATCTAATAGAAAAGGACATTTTAATACAAGAGGGAGCTGGAAGAAATACCAGCTATAAATTAAAAAATCACAATTTTTAATCGATATCAGAAACACAAAATTCAGCATTTTCATAGCAACACTTATTTTTATCCATCTTTATTTGGATAAAACACTTAATTTCGACTTTTAAAATATAAATTATAACACTCATTTTAAACAAGTTAAGCCAAATACGTAAACTAAAAGATTTAAAAAATGTTATTTTGAGTTTCGTGGCAAAATCATGGCACACCAATATTGGAAGGGATACCTTTTTTACCACAAAAAGTTAAGGCAGTTTTAAACGTCATTTAACATTATAAAGTTTTGTGGCAATATCGTGGCACAAAGTACTTCGAAAAAGTAAAAATTGAGTATTGATGAGTGATATAACAGCTAGGTTCGAATCTGCAGTTCATCGCTAAAAAGTGATATTGTAAAAATAATTTACTGTAGTTTTTTTAATTTAAAAAGACCATTTAATAAATTGGTTGTCCTTGTAATTTAAATTGTGTCCGCAGTGCGGACATAATTGGATCTAAAATTATTCAGACAGGTATTTTCATCGTAGCTTATAACTATATGTCAGAAAGTTGAACAATTAGGTTCGAATATCATTTCTTCACTACTTCCATAATCCAGCTTTGTAGATACTAAATAGATATTACTATGAGGAGCTGTAGATATTATTTATATATAAAATCTACTTTTTTCCCTAATGCTATAACTACTTTTGATAAAATTAAACCATTATTCAGAACACTTTCAAATATTTTGAATAGTGGTTTTTATCAATGTCAAAATTTATAGATTATGAAATCAAGTCCGGAGTTAGGTACGTTTATACGAAAAAGCGCAGTATCAAAAGCATTTCTTTATTTTTCATATGTTATACTTGTTTTATTTACAGCAATAAGTCTGTTTATTTATTTTAAAGCAATTATACCTGTTAATAAAGGTACTATGAACTTTTCAGGAGATGTTAGTATACTATATTACTGTATCGTTTTTATTATGGCACTCGGCCTGATTATATTTACAACAGCAATTTATCTATCAAAAGGATCTGTTTTTTATTTATACCAAAATGCTATTGTTATAGAGAATAAAGGCAGTAAGGAAACTTTATATTTTAAGGATATTCAGGATGTTTATTTGTTTACTTCAGGCAAACGTATATTTGACATCAACAATGTTGCGGTTCGAAAAAATAATACAGCTCAGTGGCATCCCATTTCTGCAAGATATTCAGATATTTATAAAGTAATTGCCTTTGTACGATCAACACACCGCTTTGTTAATGTGCCCATACTTTTGAAAAAACTCGAAGAAGGTGAAAGCGTGACTTTTAATTATGTCGATTTTAAAGATTTGGCCATGAAACAATTTATGGTTTTAAATACCAATTCGTATTTAAACATAAAAACGAAAAAAATATTCTTATTTCAGGATAAATTAGTTTTTGATTCGCAGGTTATCTATTTTAAAGAAATTCACCATTTTTCTATTACTGATTTGACAAATCAAATACAGCTTATCAATAGTGATGACGAAACAGTGTTTAAAAAATCATACAATTCTGTTTTTAGCGGCGATACTTTTACAGCACTTTTGGATGGATTAATCAATAAGAATAAATAAAAACACTAATAAATCACTCCAAAACATCAATTGATTTATTAGGACTTAAAGAATTTAATTTTCCCTAGACGAACTTATTTCCACAATTAAACTCAGAACATACATGCTAATTTTCATTTATCAAATTATAACGAAGCCTTTACAAACCAAATCAATCATTGACGAAGTCTGTCCTGTCTGCGGCGATAAAGACACTATATATTTAACGCTGTACATGAGATATATTGCGATGGGAATACCGCTTTTTGGTATGGGCAGACGGACCGGCGTTGTTTGCACTAACTGCGCACATATTCTTAAAAGTCCAGATAGTTCAATATTCGCCAAAAAAAAATATTCCGCTAACGTAGCTCAGGCGATTAATGATATCAGGCACAATCATAAAAGAACCTTGTGGCAATTGGTCTATCCGTGGTCAATTTGGTTTGTTATGCCATTCCTGATTTTAATATTATGGGGAATTACTTCGATAAATAAAAAAAGAACCAGCGAAAAAGCAAAAGAATACAAAGCATTGCTAATGCATCCAAAACCGGGAGATATTTATAAATCAACATGGGTAGAAAATAGTATGTCCACAGGAGTATTGATAAAATTAATGCGTATCAATGGTGATACAATGTATATCGTTAAAACCAAGAAAAATATTCCGTTTAGTTTTTCTGAAGACGAATGGAATAAGCTTGAGACAGATCCCGGGTCATTTGAGGGTAAGGAATATAAAGTAAAGAAATTTTCGGCATTAAAGGAGGAAAATTATGGTGACTTTTTCATGTATAATAATGATGAAAACGGACGAGAATACCCTAAATATCTCGGCGCAGTACTTAATAGTGAATGCGAAATGGACCTTGACTTTGAAACTATATATCGCAAATAAATTTTCTGTTATTTAAGTAGACATTTGGAACTTCAATAACTTTGTCAAGAGAAATTGTACGCAGCAACATTGCAATTAATGGCAGCGGAGAATTAAACGGTGTCCTGAAGATCCATGAAAACCTGGAATAAAATTTTTAGACTTAGCATCTCACTGTTTAATCATCACGTGATTAAGTTTTTCAATAAAATTGCCAAATAACTTAATAATATCCGAATCAATTTCATCATTTAAAACATTACCACAGTCTTCACAGAGTATAGAATTAGTGTTCCTAAGATTCCTTTCTCAATTATATGCATATAGTGTTTAAATTTAATTTTAGATGAGAATTAAGTTTTTTCTTTGTCAGAGTTCTTTCCTCCATCACTTCATTATTAATCAGGCAATTTTTCATGATTTCTTAAATTCTATTAATTTTGGCTTACGAACATAAGACATTAAATAATAACGGAATTTGTGATTAAGAAATTTAAAATAGCTAAACTGTTTTCATTTAATTGGTAAATATTCTGGTTTAGACTGATTCAAATCATAGGAAGCTAGATCTCCCTCCTGTTGGCAAGATGAGTTTCAATCACTTTATACCTTACACACACTAAACATTATTTTAATACCTGTTTTTGATATCAAAATTTAAAATTCAAGGTTGAAAAAACCTGAAAATTTGTACTACCGATTTCAAGACAAAATTGTGGTATATCGGTTTTTAAAGAATTAGAAATCAGCACTTTCAAGGTTTATCTAACTACAGTTTGAATCTACGGCTTTCCACAAAAAAGTCCTAATGAAAATTAGGACTTTTTTTGACTAAAATTTAATGTTTGGATTTTTTCTAAAAAAATTAAAATAGGTAAAAAAAACTTTCAATTCTTACTTTTATCCGTATCTTTTAAAAATTTAATTAAACCTTTCATGTAGGTTTGCTGGTCATCATACATACTCATATGACTTCCTTTATCACAATACAAATACGTTCCGTTTTTCACCTGTGTCGCAATCCATTTCATGTGTTCCGGATTCATCGTATCATATTTTGCACCAATAGATAACGTTGGTACAGTAATTTTAGGAAGTTCTTTTGTAATATCCCATTTTTCGAGTTTTCCCGAAAGACCAAATTCACTTGGACCTTGCATGGTAACATACAGCGATTGGTTAATTTTACTAAAAGCGCGATTAACGGGTTCCGGCCAAAGGCTCGCATCTAAACGCAAAATATGTTTAGAATAAAAATTAGGTACAAGCAATTCCATATATTCAGGATTTTCAAAATCTTTGTTTTTTTCTATTTCTCTTATTCTGGCTAAAACCTTTGGGTCTAATTGTTTTGCCAGCACTTCTTTTGCATATTTATCATATTCTATAGCACTCATCATCATATTTGAAATGATCAGCCCTTTTATATTTTGTTGATATTTTAGCGCATATTGTGCTGCTAAAATTCCACCCCACGAATGACCCAATATATAAAAATTGTCCTTATCCAGTTTTAATGCCTGACGTACCTGCTCAATTTCTTCTACAAAACGTGGTAAATCCCATAGTGAAGGATCATTTGGATTGTCAGAATTACCGGTGCCTAACTGATCGTAATAAATAAACTCGATACCTTCTGCAGGCAAAAAACTTTCCATACATTCAAAATACTCGTGAGTTGCTCCCGGTCCTCCGTTAAGAAGCAATAACTTGATTTTCGGATTATGTCCAATTCTTTTTGTCCAGACATTGAACTTCCCTTTTGGTGTAGTAATTTGCACAACCTTTACACCACCCGTTCTAATACCCGAAGTGGTATCGGTCAGGTAAGTACTGGTGTTTTTATTTTCTAAGGTATTCTCTTTATTACATGCATTTAAAAAAAATGCAGCTAAGGCCAGTAAAAAAATGTTTTTGTAAGCGATCATGGGGATTGTTTTAATTTATTTATGTTTCTCTAAAAATTCTTAATTAATTTTAACCAAATGTTTTTCAATACTAGCTCTTTGAAACTCGTACTGCTCAGGAAGTTTTAAGTTTTGACCTAATTCTTCTAAGCTTTCATCTACTGTAAATCCGGGATTATCTGTTGCGATTTCAAATAAAACTCCGCCTGGTTCCCTAAAATACAGAGAGTAGAAATATTGTCTGTCAATCTGTGGCGTAATAGACAATCCGTAAGCTTCGATTTTTTCACGGAAGTGCATTAAAATTTCATCATTTTGCACCCGGAAAGCCACGTGATGTACAGATCCGTTTGCTACATGACCCTTTTTTTCGTCAGCCAATTCTACAAGGTCTACAATGGCCGCATTTTCTACAGCTTTTGTTGCATAACGGTAGCGGTTTACGTCCTGATTAATCAATTTATAACCAAATATTTCAGTTAAGATCGCAGCAGTTGCTTTTATACTGTTTAAAGTCAAAGTGATGTTATGGAATCCTCTTGTTGCCACATCTGCTTTTACTTCGTCTGTTTCCCAAGGTTTTCTGTTATCGTCTGTTTTAGATTCTATTAATTCTAATTTTAAACCATCCGGATCTAAGAAAGTCAGGTATTTTTCGCCGAATTTTTCAGCTGGTTTGTTATAGATTACATTGTATTTTTCAAAACGTTCCTGCCAGAAATCTAGACTTCCTTTTGGAACAGAATATCCAATTTCAGTTGCCATTCCGGATCCTTTTCTTCCCTGCTGAATTCCTTCTCCCCAAGGGAAAAAAGTTAAGATTGTTCCCGCGCTTCCCACTTCATCGCCAAAATAGAAATGGTACGTTTTCGGATCGTCAAAATTCACGGTTTTTTTGATGAATCTTAATCCTAATACATTGGAGTAAAAATTGAAATTACGTTTAGCGTCGCCTGCAATTGCAGTGATATGGTGTATACCTAAAATTTGATTTTCCATGGTATTTATATTTAAGTTGTTTTTGATTTTCTTCTACAAATTTACTTTCCTCTTTCTGCCCATCCATTAATCTGGATTAAGAAATAAAAATTGTTTTTCCTATGTATTACCGTCAAATAATAATGTTCATTTGAAAAAAACTTTTAAATCCAGAATTAGTTTTAGTATTTTACTTTTTTGAAAGAAGCGCTTCTAAATCTTTAATTTGCTGTTCAAGATCTGTAATATGTTTTTTTTGAAGATCAAATACTTCCTTGATTTCCGCAACTGTATAGCGCTGCGTGATGTGCTGCGGACAATTCCAGTCATAGGCTTTAATTTTAAAAACCATCATTTGTTCCGGCTTAAACTTATAATCTTCGGGTTTGAGTTTTTCATATAATGCATTGTTTCCTTCAACATCTAAGATTTGGGCTTCTGCATAAATTTTTAAGCGTGCCCTTTGCGGATAAGAAACCATGATAATGGCAACTTTAGGATTTTTTGAAATATTTCCTGCCGAAATATATTGGCGATTTCCAACAAAATCTACAATTCCGATCGTATTTGCATCTATAATTTTTACAAAACCCTGTGGCCCGCCCCGATGTTGTATGTATGGAAATTCATTTTCTCCATAAGAAGCCATATAAAAGCTGTCCTGACTTTCTATAAATGCCATTTCCTGTTCTGTCAGACCATCTGTATAGGACATTTTTTCCATTCTGGCATAACTGTTCCGGCTTCCTTTTTTTTCCTGAATTTCTTTTATGGCGTCGCTAAAAGCTAGTTCTTGATAATTCATCGCAAATTTATTATTACATTAAAGTTCCTGAATCTGTCTGACCATTTGATTTGTAAATCCTCATTCATTATCGTACCAGGCCATAACTTTTACTAAATCTCCATCTACGACTCTTGTCATTTCAAGATCTACAGTTGCGGCATAGGTGCTTTTAATTATGTCGCTCGAAACCAATTGTTCGTGACTAACCTCAACGACTTTGTTGTAACGTGGCGTTTGAGCTTCTTCGGTTAAAATTGCATTAATTTCTTCTATTGTAGTTGCTCTTTGCGTTACAAAAGTAATATCAGATATTGACCCAATTGGTACCGGTACACGCACGGCAATACCATCAAATTTGCCAACAAATTCAGGTAATGCTTTTGTAACAGCTACAGCTGCACCAGTAGCAGCAGGTGCTGAATTAAGTCCGGCTGCACGTCCCATTCTGGGTTCCTTTTTAGAGGGAGCATCGACTAAAGTCTGAGAGGCCGTATAAGCATGTGTCGTATTTAAAATTGCCTTTTTTATACCAATACGTCTTCCCAGTATTTCTATAATCGGGCCAATATTATTAGTGGTACAGCTTCCGCAGGAAAAGATTTCTATTTTACCTTCATCTGTATTTACACCATGTACAATTGTGGGAGTATCTTTTGTAGGACCTGAAATAACCACAAATTTAGCGCCCGCCTTCAAATGTTTTTCTGCATCTGGTTTATTGGTAAAAAAACCAGTACTTTCAATTACAACATCAACACCGAGTGATTTCCACGGAAGTTCTGACGGATCCTTAATTGTTGTGTATTTAATTGCCTTTCCTTCAATGAAAATAGTATCCTCTCTAAACGATACTTCCTTTTCATATTTTCCGTAAATACTGTCCCTTTGCAGTAAAAAAACAGCATTTTCAATACTCATTAGATCATTAATCCCTACGACTTCCTGTCCGGGTGTATCGGTAATAATTTTCAACGCGGCTCTGCCTATGCGGCCAAAACCATTAATTGCAATTCTTTTCATCTGATAGTGTATTTAATTTATAATAAGAAATAAAGGGTGACTGTTGCTCCAATAACAATTGCATTTTTTTTCACCCTTGCTATATTAATTTTTTCTTTGAATGCATTTCCCAAATAACCTCCCAAAATAGATCCCGTTATCATTACGAGTGCAAAAGGCCAAAAAATCAACCCTGAACAAATAAAAATAAGAACTGCTATTCCATTATTCGCTCCAACTAACAACAACGCTAATCTTTCCAGAGTTTCATTGTTTTTGATTCCATAAAAACTGTATAGAATAAAAATGATCATTCCCATACCTGCGCCAAAATATCCACCATAGATACCTAATAAAAAGATCGGAATTAGTTTTTTATGCGAGTATCTAAACTCTTTTTTGACTGCAAACTCGGCATTAAAATAATGCTGTATCTGATTATAAAACGTAAAAAGAATCCACGAACATAACAACAGAAAAGGCGCAATAGTTTCGAACACCTTATGCGAAAAAGCGACGAGCAGAAAAGCTCCTGTAACTCCTCCTATAGTACAGGCTAATACCATATAATTGAAATGCCTTTTAGAAATCTCTTTAGTTTTCTTTATAGGTTTTGATGAAACAAGAAAACCGGATAAAAGAATTATGGTCGTAGTTGCAGTTCCTGTTACAGGCTGTATACCTCTAAAAATCAAACTTGGAAAAATAACAAACCAGCCTCCTCCTATAGTTACGTTAACAGCACCCCCTATGATGGCCATTAAAAATAAAAAGAAAAGTTCAAAATAAGTACCCATAATAGTTAAAAGTTTAAATACCAATATGTTACTATCTCTTCTGTTATGTCATTTCCAAATTCCTCAAGTGCAAAATGACCTGTAGGATAAAATAAAAGTTTTGAATCAACAAGGTCTTTCTGGAGCATTTCCGCACCTTCCTTTTTGAATACTTCATCATTCTCTCCCCACACAATCAATGTCACGGGTTGCAGATTTTTTAAAAAATCCTGCCAAACCGGATAAAACGCTACATTGGACTTATAATCACGCTTTAATTCCATCTGAATCGTTTTAACTCCCGCCCGCTCCATTAAAAACTGATCTAAAAAATAGGCCTCTGGAGCTATATTAGAAATATCCTGCGTTCCATTTGTATATTCCCATTTGGTATAATCTAATTCAAAAAACCTTTTTAGTTTGCTGTAGCTTTCAAAATCATCCTTTCTATATAATGCACTAACTTCTTTTAACACATCACCCACCCCTTCATTATAAATATTTCCATTTTGAAAAATAAGCATCTCTATCATTTCGGGACGCTTGATGAATAAACGCATTAATATAGGGGCACCGTAGTCAAAAAGATAAAAACTCGCTTTAGTGATCTTTAACTTTTCAAGAAAATGGGCAACAATATCAGCGTAGTTTTCGAAAGTATAACTAAACGTTTCTAAACTTGGAACATCACTGAAACCGAATGCAGGCAGATCAGGAGCAATAACATGAAAATGTTTTGATAATTTAGGTATCACATTTCGAAACATATGTGAAGAAGATGGAAATCCATGAAGTAATAATAAAATAGGATTTACATGTTCTCCGGCTTCGCGATAGGCAATTTTTATTGAATCTATGCTTATAACCTTATGACTTATTTTCGTTTCCTTCCTACTCCCAAAATCCATAACATTTTAAATTTTAAAAAAGTTCATAATACATGAAATCATTTTTGTTCCTGATCCTCCTAATTTCTTTAAGCATTTCTACACCACAAACTTAGGTATTGGTTTCGACTGCATTTCTGTTATATTCTTACCAAAAATTATAAAAAATAAAGATTGAGTACAGTTCTTTACTCTGTAAATGAAAAAGAAATAAAGAAGGAAGTAACTAGTGAGCTCTTCTAATGCAAAATGATATCCGAAAATTATTATGGCTTATAAACTTCCAATTCTATCTCTATCATTAATTCGGGAAATGCCAATTCTTTGACACCAAGCCAAGACCCTGTCGGAAAATTTTTCTTGTAGATTTCTTTTCTGTATCCTGAGACTTCAAGAAATAACGGCATGTTGGTTGTGAAGACATTTTCCATAATTACATCATCAAATGTGCAGCCATAATGTTTTAATATTTTATCCAAATCCGCGTAGCAATTTTTCATTTGCTGCCCTAAATCACCTTTTGCTGCAGGCTTGCCTTCATCGTCAAAACTCACGGCTCCTGAAATCTTAATAGTATTACCTATTTTTACTGCATGTGAATAACCATAAGACTTTTCAACTTCCGGACGCAGTAAAAAATATTCCGGTTTTTCATTTACAATAATTGACTTCTTTTTAGTTTCACTTTCGAATTCTTTTTCTTTTTGACCACAACTTTGAATTGTAAATGCCAATCCAATAGATATTGAGATTAATTTTACTTTTTTAAATACTGTTTTCATAATGATAATTTTATTGCGCCTACTTTATTAGGGTTTCGGCTTTCCCTTTTATTAATTTTATATCCCTTTCAGATATGATAAACCAAAGACATATCTTATTCATGACTTCTTTTTAAGGTTATAAATCCACCTTCTCTTTTTTATTTCAATCAATAGAAATAAAGAAAAAATTGGAATTTAATAAAAAGAGTAAAAATGAACTTCTGTACTTGTTGAAGCAAAATTATAACGAATGAAAATTTCATTCTCTGTGAATAATTTACTAATGATTATAAAAACCTAAGATTTAATTATTTATTCCCTTTTAGATTAGCAAACCTTATTTTTCTTTAGTAAATATGCACTATGTAAGAAGCTGAAATATAATATTTTATTAAAAAAGAACTAAAAATTAATTGGCTGTGATAAACATTTCCGGAATAAAAAATTAAAAGAAAACCAACTTTTTAAAATAGACACATTATTATATTATCTGTTTAAGTAATTTTATATTAAAAAAATCAATGGAAAAGCAAATACCTATATTTAATACGCTAAAAGAGATTAGCGATTGGTTCGGACTGCCTTCAACTGAATTAGTAGGCGATGATTTTATGCTTACGGAAATTAACCAATGGAACAAAAATAAATTACTGAATGTTCCTGATAATTATAAAGCCAATTTCTTTACCATTTTTATAATTAATGAAGGCAGTGCAACACACCTATATAATGATGAAGTAATACAATTAGAATCATCAAGTGTATTTGTAACTGGTCCCGGGCATTATCGTAATTATAAATTCGATCATTTAACGGAAGCCTATTTTATCTGCTTTACCGAAAAATTTCTTGCCAGCTATTGCTTTTACGATATATATAAAGAATTTCCGTTTTTACTTTCTGAATCGTTTATATATAAAAAAGCAGATCCGGAAAACTACCTTATTATAAAGAATAATACAAACGAGATTAAAAGAGAAATTCAACGTACTCAGGATCAAAAAATGATAATAATTGGTAATATGTTAGAATTTCTGCTTATTAAGATTACAGAACTTTTTCAAAATCAGATACACCCTTTTACTGATAATAACAATTCAATCGTCAATACCTTTTATAATGATTTAGGAAACTATTTTAATAAAATTGTAGAGGGAAAAAAGCCGCAACAATTAAAAGCAAAAGATTTTGCAGATTTACAATTTTTAAATGAAGATTACTTTTCCAGAATAATAAAAGCTAAAACCGGAAGAACCCCAACTGCCTGGATTAACAGCAGACTCTTGGTTGAAGTTAAAACGTTATTAACAGAAACATCAATGCCAATAGCAGAAATTGCAGAAATATTTCAATTTACAAACAGTCGATATTTTAACTTTTATTTTAAAAATCAGACTACACTCACCCCCACTTATTACAGGAAAAGTTTGAATGTAAGTTAATATCTTTAAATTTTATAACTAAATGTCAATAATAGATTATAATTGAAAATTTCATATCCGATATCTTTGAAAAATAAAAGTCCCCAATTCATCATTTAAAAATTGTCTAACTTTATTTTCCAAAATTATGATACCAAAACTCACCACAATTAGCAAATATAAAGACCAGATTGATTTTTTAAATCTTCCTTTTCATGATTATATAGATAACGACGAGTTTTCAATAGTGAAGGTTCACGAATGGGATTTGAAATTTCCTTTTCATTCGCCAACTTTTAGATCTGATTATTACAGTTTCACTATTGTCACTAAGGCAAATGGCAGTTTTACTGTGGGTGATAATAAGTTTGAATTGCGTGATAACCATGTGGTTGTAACCTGTCCTGATTCCTTTTTTAAAATTGACTGGACAAATATGGAAAAAGTTTACAATATAACATTCTTAAAATCTTTTATCTTAAAATACTTCCCTGGCGGAATTAATAATATTCTAGACTTTAATGCTAAAAATGGTTATTGCTGCCAACTTCCGGAAGATACGATGGATTATTTTGAGAAAACTTGTCTCGAAATATATAATATTGCAACTTCTGATGCTTGTTATAAAGAAGAGATCATGGCAAACATGGCACTTAATCTCTTGTTTTTAGTGCAATTAGAACAGGAAAATGAAATAAATTTTAAAAAAAACAACGAAAAAAACAATAAAATTATCATCGCCTTTCGTCAGAATATGGAAAATAATTTTAACGAATTGATTAATGGTAATTGTTGCGTACTTATGCGTATTAAGGAACACGCGCAAATACTAAATTTAGACGAAAATTATTTATGCAAGATCGTAACAAACTGTACCAAAAAAACGGTAAACGAATGGATAAACGAAAAACTTATAGACGAAATTAAGTATCTTCTAAAGCATTCCGAAACATCGATGAAAGATATCGCCTTCCTTTTTGATTTTAATGACCTGAATTATTTTTATAGCTTTTTCAAAACTCAAACTTCTTATGCTCCGGGAGTTTATAGAAAACAATATCAGAGGTCGATCTCCTGATTAATGTTTTTCTTAAAGCAAAAATGAAAATACATATAATGCTGAATAATAATTAAAGATGATTAAGTATCATTTTTAAAGAAGATAAATCAAGTCAATATAAACTATCAACAGAGTCTTACATTTTAAAAAAGATGGCTAAAATAAAGAATAAGGAAACATACGATTTCTACGATAATGTAAAAATCATGGGAAGTGATTTCTCTGAAGGGCACATAGGTGATGACGATTTTTCATTAATAATTTCAAAAATAATACACCCAAAAGAAAGACTTCCGTGGACCTATCCGGCGCATCGTGCTGCCCATTTTATAATGGGAATTGTTATTGATTCTTATGGTTCAATACAATACGAAGATTTAACCGCGAAAATTGAACCGAATATGTTATTTATTCACAAACCCGGAACTTTGCAAGAGTTAACATTTAATGAAGTAACAGAAACTTATGGTTTATTATTTTCTGAAGAGTTTATTGTAAAATATGCCGGAATTTCGATTTATAAAACGTTTCCCTTTTTGCTATTTGAAAGACATTTACCACTGCACACCACTCCCGAATTTCAACAAGAGCTAAGAACAATCATTCAGCTGATTTACCAGGAACTAAAAAAAGATACACCGCTTAAAAAGAAATTATGTGCCAATCTGCTTACCCGGATTTTACTTAAGATAAAACAAGAATTCTGGGAAGGGTATAGTATAAATATACAATCCCGAAATCCTGATATTTTGAACGATTTTATCCAAAATATGGAGTTCCACTATGATCAGCTGCTCAAAGGTAAAGTGAAGAACGTACTACATATAAAAGATTATGCGGAAATGCAACAGCTTCATGAAAACTATCTGTCCACCATCATAAAAGAAAAAACCGGAAAAACAGCTGGTCAGTTAATTTCTGAAAAAACGCTCTCCGCAGCCAAGATTTTAATTCAGGATTCCCAATACACTATGAAAGAAATTGGATATATGTTAGGATTCAGCTATACCTCCTATTTTAGCATTTTCTTCAAAAAACATACAGGACTTACTCCTTTGGATTACCGTAAAAAAAATTTATAAGATGTATATTTTTTTTGTGTTATATAATAGAAGAAAATTGCATTACACAAAACATTCTCGATAAATTAACTTAGCTTACCAATTAGAATAAATCTTAAAAAAACTTCATTATAGTTTTGATACAAAATAAAAATAATTGAGAATGTTTACACAGATTAATATCGCCATTTCAAGATATGTGAACTTCACAAAAGAGGAACTTGATATATTTAATTCTCTATTGTATTTCAAACAAATCAAAAAGAAAACCATAATGCTTCAAAAAGGAGAGAAATGTACTTTTGATGCATTTGTAGTTCGTGGATGTATCCGAAAATATTATATCGATGAAAACGGATTTGAAGTAATCTTGCAATTTGCAGTCGAAAATTCATGGATCAGCGATATTTCATTTAGCATTTATGAAACGGAGGGCAGTAAAATTTTTATCGAAACCATAGAAAACTCTGATCTTTTGCTCTTTACGCCAGAGACCAAAGAACAGCTTTTTGAACGGGCGCCAAGGTTTGAGCGTGCTTTCAGAATTTTAATGCAGCGTCATTTGGCCGTTACTCAAAATCGTCTTCTTCATAGTATCACCTGTACGGCAGAACAAAAATATGATGAATTTTTGCAAACGTATCCCACTATACCATTACGTGTACCACAGCATTATATTGCTTCTTATCTGGGGATTTCTCCTGAATTTTTATCAAAAATCCGAACCCGAAAACTGAAATCCTAATGGTACGAAAATCTTGTCCTGGTTCAATGCACAGGTTTAATTTATAGTAGAAATTTGCAGCGAACCCAAACACACAACAACTATGGACAGGAAAGATTTTCTCAAAAAAGGACTTTTAGGAACAGGAATGTTTGTCGCCTCGGCAGCAGTTGCCAATATCATGCAGAATGATATTGACGAAATAAAACCACTCGAACCTGTAGGTTTTAATCATCTGCCAGTTCTTGACACCCCTGTAACAGGAAACAGCGTTTTACACAAGGCCGAATCAAGAGGTCATTCCAATCATGGATGGCTTGATACACATCAGACTTTTAGTTTTGCCTCTTATTACAATCCCAACAGAATGCATTTTGGCGTACTCAGAGTTCTCAATGATGATGTTGTAGACCCTTCAAAAGGATTTGGCATTCATCCTCATGACAATATGGAGATCATATCGATTCCATTAGAAGGCGACCTGGAGCATAAGGATAGCATGAACAATGTGGCCATCATCAAAAAAGGTGATATTCAGGTCATGAGCGCAGGTACGGGAATTTACCATAGTGAATTTAATAATAGTTCAGATAAACCTGTTAAGTTCCTTCAGATATGGCTTTATCCAAATAGAAAAAATGTAACTCCGAGATATGACCAGATTACTTTAAAATCAAAAGACCGTCATAATAAGTTTGAACAAATTTTATCTCCAGATGCTAAAGATTAGGGTGTATGGATTTATCAGGACGCCTGGTTTCATCTGGGAGTCTTCGATCATGAATTTACCAGTACATACAATATTAAAAAGAAAGGCAATGGTGTTTATGCTTTTATTATAAAAGGAAGTTTTCTGGTAAACGGCACTTTGCTCAACGAAAAGGACGGAATGGGAATTTGGGATCTGGCTTCTATTGAAGTAATTTCTCAATTAGATGGTTCTGAAATGCTTTTGATGGAAGTACCAATGACGATGTAAAATTATCTTTATTATGCACATTCGACTATTAGTTTTACGATCAGGAAATCCTAAAAAGCTGGCGGATTTTTATTCACTATTTGGATTAAGTTTTGAATATCACAAACATGGAAATTCGCCCTTCCATTATAGTGCTTCAATGGGAAAAACAATTTTGGAAATTTATCCTTTAACAAAAGAACAATCAGAACCAGATGTAAATTTACGCTTGGGTTTTGAATTTGAAAACTTTAGCGGAACTATCCAGAAATTAAAGGAGAATAATGTGACTTTTTTTTCTGAGCCTTCCCTGACAAATTTTGGATTTATGACAATAATTGCTGATCCGGAAGGCAGAAAAATTGAAGTTTATGATCAGAATAGTACTCTTTGAAATCCTGCTAATCTCTTAAATTCCAAAAATCAATAGCATCCTTATTCACCATTTAATATAAATATAACCCAAATGATTAAAATCAAACTAAAGCCTGTAAAGTGGGCATTGTCTTTTTCTATTTTAGCTGCTGCAACGCTCTACAGCCAAAACACTTCAAAAAACAATTTGAAAATGTATAAAATTCATGGTAGTATCAAAGGCGATATTACAGATAATTTTGCCTATTTATATTATAATAATGTGGAGGACAGTGTGAAAATTGTCAATAATAATTTTGAATTTAAAGGCATAAGTATAGATACTGTAAGCGCTCAGGTTTATATAAAATCTGCAGAGAATGCTCCACAATTTTATTTGGATAATAATAATATTGAGATGCAGATTAGCGTAAATAAAGTCCATAAAGATGGGAAATCTGTAGAGACAATGCATATTGACGAAATTAAAGGATCTCGTTCGTCGCAAATACAGACAGAATATTTAAATTTTTATAAATTAAATTCAGAAAAAAAAGACTTCAATAAACTGTTATATTCAAAATTAACCGTCTTTTTGAAAAAACATCGCAGCCATCCGTTTAGCGGTGCAATTATGGCCGAATTGGCAATGGTAAATCCTATATTGGGCAAAAAAGAATTGAATACCCTGTATGCTCTTTTAGATATTACAAAACAAACCGAGCAAGACCTCAAATTCTTTAAAAAAGGAATGGACAGGCTAGGTACTTACGGTGTTGGAAAACCTTTTATTGACTTTGCATTGCCAGACCAAAATGGTTCTCTTGTTGATTTTAAAACATTTAACGGAAAATTTATACTTGTTGATTTTTGGGCTTCCTGGTGTGGGCCGTGCAGAAAAAAAAGCCCTGAACTTATTGCCTTAAAGCAGCAATTTGCAGGAGTCAATTTTGAAATTGTTGGAATTTCAATAGATAAGAATAAAGAACAATGGACTGCAGCTATCGCAAAAGATAAGTTAGATTGGGTAAACCTATTGGATCAGGAGCAAAAAATAAAAAACAGTATCGGAATAGAAAACATTCCTTATAACTATCTTATTGATGATAAAGGTATTATCATCGGTATTAATCTTTCGGCAACAGAAATAGAGAAGATTTTATCAGCCAATACCAAAAAAACATAAAGCTATTTTTGATGCTTTAAATTGTATAAAAAAAGATGGGGCAGTTAAACGCCCCATCTTTTACCACTTCATTATTTCCCCGTTTTTCTTAAAAGGAAATCTTTGATAAGTGCCCCCATTTCACTACCAAAACTTTCAAGTGCAAAGTGTCCTGTGCTGAACAAATGAAACTCTAAATTTTTCACGTCTTTTTTAAAAGCTTCCGCTCCCACACCTGGAAAAATATAATCATCTTTTCCGTATACAATCAACATTTCAGGGTTGTATTTTCTGAAATATTCCTGCCATTCCGGATACAAGGGCACATTGGTTCTGTAATCATAAAAAAGTGCCAATTGAATATCACCATTTTCCGGGCGTTCTAAGTGTCTTAAATCAATTTCCCAGTTGTCCGGCGAAATAACCGAAGTATCTGGAACATTGTGTGTATATTGCCATTTCAATCCGTCAGGAGCATGAAAAGTACTTAATGTAGCTGCTGCTTCTTTGTCATTTCTATCTTTCCAAAGTGCTCTAAATGGATCCCAGAAAGTTTCAAGACCTTCTTCATAAGCACAGCCATTTTGTACAATCAGCGTATCTATTTGACCGGGATTTCTGCTTGCAATTCTAAAACCAACTGGTGCACCGTAATCCATTAAATAAAGACTGAATTTCTTGATATCCAATTCATCCAATAATGTTTTTACAATATTGCTGAAATTTTCAAATGTATAAGCAAAATCCGCCAATGGTGGTTGCTCACTTCTGCCATAACCCGGATAATCTGGTGCAATTAAATGAAAATCATCTGAAAGATCATTTATTAAATTTCGAAACATGTGTGACGATGTTGGGTATCCGTGAAGCAACACTAGTGTTGGCTTGTTTTTATCTCCGGCTTCTCTGTAAAAAATCTCTACTCCGTTGATTTTTCTTGTATGGTAACTTGTTTTCATAATAATGGTTTTTTAATTAAATTTTTACTTTTTAAACTCTATTTTCTAATTGATTAAATTAATTTTCTCTCACTTTCCTGAATTGGCAGATCGTTTATACAAGCAAATCTTCTCTGCATTAATCCTTCTTCATTAAATTCCCAGTTTTCATTTCCGTACGCTCTGAACCACTGTCCTTCTTCATTATGATACTCATATTCAAATCGAACCGCTATTCGGTTATCTGTATGCGCCCAATATTCTTTTTTAAGTTTGTAATCGAGTTCTTTTGACCATTTTCCTGTCAGAAAAGTGATAATTTCTTCGGTGCCATTTATAAATAAATGACGGTTTCTCCATTCGCTGTCAGCGGTATAAGCCTGTGCAACTCTATACGGATCTCTGCTGTTCCAGGAATCTTCTGCCAATTGAATTTTCTCAATTGCCGTTTCTAGTGTAAAGGGTGGAATTGGATATTTTTTCACCATGTTTTATATGTTTAAGCATTTCTATACCACAAACTTAGGCATTGAATTCAGTTGCATTGCTGTTATATTCTTACCAAAAATTATAATAAATAAAGATATTGGAGTGAAGTTTTTTATTCTGAAAATGAAAACAAATTAAGGTGTCAAATCACACAGAAAAACTGATTTTTAAAAAAGTGTTTTGCTTGCTAAAAAGCCATCTGAATTTGAATTTTATATAGAATTTTAACAAGTATCACATACCCTAAAATAAAAAGCAGCATCCAATAGAATGCTGCCATTTTAAAAAGCGAATTAATTTATTAACCCTGTTGTTTTTCAGCCTAATTATAACCTTTCATTTTTAATTTGAAATATAATCACTACTTAAAAATTAGAATCGTGATCCTGAAAAATCTACATTTTTGTTCACTTTTCTCTGCTGATATAATGATCTAACGAATATTTACCTGCGCCCATAAAGCATATCAGTAAAAAACAAAGACTGTAAATCAGGGGAACATCTTTTACCAGAGCCGGATCGTTTAAATGCAGTACAAAATAACCTGTCAGGGTAACCGCTAAAATAGGTAAAGTGGCTATGCGCGTCATTAAACCAAGTATGATAAAAATGGGCATGACAAGATTTGCTGTTGTTGCAAAAGCTTGATTTAATGCTTCTGGAAGACTTAAAGGATTAGGGACAACTTCTGCAAGTGCCGTCCCAATTCCTATTTTTTTTAGACCATGAGCATAAATAAGTTCACATGAAATGGCAATCCTGAAAAAGAGCAAAACAATGTTATTTAATTTATTCCCCAAATTGGAACGTAAGAGAGAAAAAAATACATCTATCATGATTTCTATTACGATATTAATGTTTAAGCATTGCTCGGCCGTATTGAACACCAATTCCATATGAACCACCATATTTTTGAACCAAATCTGTCACCGCTGTATAGGTTTCTGATCTTGACCAGTCACGTTGCAACTCTAATAAATATTGCATAGAAGTAATTGGTCTTGCTCCTGCCTGAACCATACGTGTTACGGCTTGATTATGAGCTTCATCTGTTACATCTCCACTTGCATCAGTAATAACATAAACCGTGTAACCGTCATTTATAGCTGATAATGCAGGTCCTACAATACAAACAGAAGTCCATAGACCACCCATTACAAGTGTTTTATTTCCTTTACCTGTTACTTCTTTGTAAGCATTGGCATCCTCCCAGAAATTCATACTGGTTCTGTCAAAATACTTAGTGCTTGCTTTTGGATAAAATTCCTGAACTTCAGGAAAAACCGGTCCACTAAAAGAACCTTCGGCCACCGTTGTAATAACTGTAGACACTTTAAAAATTTTAGATGCTCCTGCAACCAGCGCAGTATTGGTTCTTAGCTGATCAACCGGAATATTACCCACGGCAAATGCCATCTGGCTTTCGTGATCTACTAAAATCAAAGTATGATTTTTCGGTGTTAAAAGCTGTGGACTTGGTTTTTGTGCAAATGCATTTAAAGACGATAATGCTGCTACTGTTGCTAAAATTAAATTTTTCATAATAATTCTGATTTAATGGTTAATTGTTTTTTTAATATTTGATTTGTATACCCCGTGTTTTGAGTAAACTTTGGATTATTTTTTTAAATAATTATCTACTCTGAGTTCTTCTATTTTACTTTTTTATTTAAAAAGTTTAAGATCAGTTTAGATATTTCTAAATGATGTTCTTCTAACGCAAAATGACCTCCGCTTAATAAATGAATTTCAGCATTAGGGCTGTCTTTTTTATAGGCATTTGCACCAGCGGCAGTAAAAAACTGGTCATCTTTTCCCCAGATAACTAACATGGCTGGCTTGTATTTAGCAAAATACTGATGCCATTTCTCATAAAGTGCTATATTAGATCCATAATCGCGAAACAAGGCGAGTTGTATAACATCATTTCCTTCTCTGTCCAGGTAATATTGATCAATACTATAACTGTCCGGCGCTATTTTTTCAGGAGCCTCTGCACCGGTTAGATATTGCCATTTTGTAGCATCGATAGTCAGAAAAAAACGAGCTTCCTTTTCAGTTTGGGCATTTGGATTTTCAATATAGGCTATCAAAGGTTTTAAAACTTCACCCAATCCTTCAACATATGCATTTGCATTTTGAATTATAAGTGATTGAATCAGTTCAGGTCTTCGTGTTGCTATTCTCATACCAACAGGTCCGCCATAATCCTGAATGTAAAGACTAGTTTTGGTGATTTTTAATTTATCAATAAAATGCTCCATTGTAACGGATAAGTTATCAAATGTGTATTGATACTGTTGCGGAGTTGGAGCACTGCTTTGCCCAAAACCAGGATAATCCGGAGCAATTACATGGTAATTATCAGCAAGTTCATTGATCAGGTTTCGGTACATATGTGATGATGACGGAAATCCATGCAATAAAATAATTGTCGGTTTAGTTTTTTCTCCCGCTTCACGGTAAAAAATTTTTAAACTATCAACGAGTATTGTTTTGTATTCAACAGCATTTTTCTCTCCACAGGATTTTGCATAAGATTTAGAGCCTGTTAAAAAAATAATTATTAAGGCTGACATTATAATTTTTGTCTTCATTTTATTTGTTTTAGATTTTTCATAATTGTCTCTTGAATATTCCCATTTGACCAGAAAATTAAGACTGAATATTTCTAAGCAATGTATCGGAAATTACTTTTTTTGATATCCCCCATAAAAATTAACCGGTGACCAGTCCGGAATTGCTTTTTCAATTGCAGGATTCATTTTTGCAAAGTCTTTGTCACCAAACACAACATTACCTCCTACTACTGTTAAAACAGCCGATAAATCTTTGATTTTACTTTCCGGTACGCTGAAATAATCATCTGATAATAGTATGAAATCAGCAAACATTCCTTTTTCCAAAGTACCTTTTACCGTTTCTTCTTTTGATACCCACGCGCTACCCTTTGTGTATAATAAAAGTGCTTCCTCGCGAGTCAGTAAGTTCTCCGGAGCACTTAGCTGTAATCCTCCCACTGTTTTACCCGAAACCATCCAGTATAATGCAGGCCACGGATTATAACTGGCAACTCTTGTTCCGTCAGTTCCTGCGCCTACAGGAATTCCCATTTTGATCATTAATTTTAAAGGCGGTGCATATTTTGCTTTTGCAGCTCCATATCGATCCACAAAATATTCTCCTGCGTACGCCATTCTGGCCTGAATTGCAATACCTCCGTTCAGCGCTTTAACTCTTTTTAGCTGTTGTTCTGTAATGGTTTCTGCGTGATCAAACAGCCACCTTTGTTGGGCTAATTTTCCATTCGTTTCATTATTCACTTCTTCAAGAACATCCAATATATTAGCAATGGTTTCTCCATAGGTTGCATGAATTCTAAACGGCCAACGGCTATCAACATGCAAACGAATCACTTTTTTGATGTCATTTCTCCACGAAGGTCTGTCTTCTAACATCGGTTGCGGTGCTAAAAAATTCTCAAAATCACCTGCACTCCATGTCAGAAATTCTCCCCCTCCTTCTAATTCATATCCATGATCCAAATGAATTTCTCCATTATTTCCGACTTTATTGGTTTTAATCCAATTTTGAAATTCTGCGAACTCTTTTCCTTTATTTTGAGGAAATAAGTAATACGACAACCTTATAGGCATTTCTCCCTCATTGGCAAGTTCTTTGGTCGCGACATAATCTTTAGGAAACGCATGTCCTCCACCTCCTGCATCGATTCCGCTTGTAATTCCATATCGATTCAATTCTCTGTAAAATTGTTTTGTAGAATTCAACATTTGCTCATTATCCATAGGAGGCAGCGCCCCAATTGCAGCATACAGGATTGTCGGATTTGGTTCTGCCAATAGCACTCCGGTCAATTTACCATCTGGTCCTTTTTCATAGGAACTTCCCTCAGGCGGTTTTGTGTTTTCATCTATTTTAAGTGCTTTTAAACCACTTTTATTCATCCAGCCGCGACTATACAGAAATAATACAAATGCCGGTACGTCTCCTGTTGCTTCATTAATTTCCTCGGTTGTTGGAAATCTTTTTTCTTCGAATTGAAACGGGCTCCATCCTCCGACCACTCGCACCCACTGGCCTTTCGGTGTTCTTGCTGCTTGTTCTTTTAGCATTTTTAATGCTATTTTTAAAGAGGTTACCCCATCCCATCTTAATTCAGCATTATAAAAACGTCCTCCTCTGGTTAAATGCAAATGAGAATCATTCAGTCCGGGAATTACTGTACGTCCGTTCGCATCAATAACTTTGGTTTTCTCACCTTTTAGCTTTAGAATCTCTTCAGTAGTTCCATACGCCAGAACTTTGCCTTTTCTTACTGCGATCGCTTCGCTAATGGTTTTGTTTTTATCCATAATGGCTATTTTACCATTGGTAACAATTAAATCTGCCGTTTCAGCATTAGTTTCTTTTTTGTCTTTCTGACAGGAAATGAATAGTATTATTAGTACTACCAGGAATATAGAATTTCTCATTGTGACTGTTTTTATAAGTTATTAATTGTAAATAATTAATCAATTTTAGAAGCTGAAATAATGACATCTGCCACTGATTCAGGCTGGGAGATATAAACCGCATGACTTCCTTTGACATACGTGGCAATTGTTTTGGAACGTTTGTACATTGCTTCCTGGATTTCTGGCGGAATACTCTTGTCCTCGGTTGCAATTACGCCATATACAGATTTTGATTTCCAAGCTGCGTTTTTAATTGGTGTTGCAAATCCTTTAGCATAAAATGCACCTTGCGAAGCATACATAAAATTGGCATCTTCTTCACTTAAATCAGCGCAAATTCCCATATGGTATTTATTTTTTTCATAATAAATAATACCATTTTCATCCGGAGGCAGGACTCCATTTTCTGGCTCCGGTGGAGCAGTTTGAATCCAATGTAAGGCTGTTTCGCCATCTCCCGGCTGAAATGCAGCTACATAAACTAATGCTGCAACATTTTTATGGTTACCAGCCTCAGTAATTATAACTCCACCGTATGAGTGTCCTACAAGAACAGCGCTTTCGCCTAGTTTATCTAAAGCTATATTCACGGCCTGAACGCCATCTTCTAAAGACGTTAATGGATTATGAATCACTGTTACATTATATCCGTTTTTATCCAGTATATCATATATTCCCCTCCATCCTGAGCCATCTGCAAATGCACCATGGACAAGGATAATATTTCTAATTGTTTTCATCTTGATATTTTTTAGAGATTATAGAAATCATTATTTTTTGTAACTTTTTAATAGTAGAAATAAGGAATATTTCTTTTGTAATTTGTCACATTCAAGCTTGATAACCGCATCTTGGAAATTATGGAATTTGACGTATGATAAAAAACCAAAAATGGATTCCCTTATTTGCTGAAACAAAATTACATTTAATGAAAGCGTGCTTTTCTGTGAATAATTCACTAAAAATTATAATAAACTAAGATTTGAAAAAGTTCTGTCACTTTATATTGGTAAAACCTATTTTTATGAAGGTATTACCATTAGTATTGCGTACAATATTGCATACAAAAATAGTTTTGTGAACTATTCCTGCATTTAAACACACTCTCTTTTACGCATTTGAAACAAGTAAACATCTTTCTGTACTTAAATGTTTAATAATAAAATGAATTCCAAATCTCTTAAAAAAATCATCTTCCGTTCAGATACATTTTCGTAGCGTTCATTGCAGAAGTCAAAAAATGAGAATTTTAAAAAAGCTAAATCTTCCGCAAATTATTACAGTCAGTAAAACTGATTTCTAAATAATTTCTCTTTAAAAAATTAACAGAGAGTGGTTTCTCAAATTATGAATTTGGAAAGTGGACATCTCAATCACCCTACATTCTTTGAGGACTTTTTTTTCATGTGTTAATCTGTTCAATAAATAATAATGTTCAGAAACAACTTTATACATTACGAAATAAAGTCAAATTTAAATATAAAATAAAATACAACTAATTGAAAATTAGTTATTTAAAAAAATGGTAGGTTTTTTGGTTACACATTTATAAATAACAATCAAACACATTCATATTGGCACCAATTAAATATTAAGTACTATCATATACCAAAAGCGCCAAAAATTCGCACGCGGCAATTTTTAGCAACATAAAAATGAAACTGCAGAGTTTAGATAACAGTCTAATCGAAATTTTATTGAAGGCCGGCTAATTTTTATTGAATAAAGTGATCTGAGTTTGGTTAACCTTAAAAAACTAACTTATATGAAACCAATTGTAATTAAGACAAGGAACTTTAAAGAGAGTCTTTCTTTCTTGAAAATTCCACTTTGTGAAGAGATGGACTGTAACGACTTTTCTATTTTTAAAATGGAAGAACTGGGTTTGAATCTGCCATGCCAAATGCCAGTTTTCAGGCCAGATCATTTTACCATAGTATTAATAACTCAAGGATCGGCACAATATCATACAGGCGATAATACATACACTATCTGTTCAAATCATATCCTTTTTATACGTCCTAATGCTTTTCTTTTTAGTAAATGGAACAGCGTAACTAAAGCTTACAAAATTACTTTTCACAAGCAGTTTCTACATCAGTACTGGCCAGCATCAGTAGATTATATTCAGAAACTAGAAGATCTTGAAACGTTTTCAGCTTCCCTTACAGATGATTTAACTGAAATATTTAATAGTATCTGTACACAAATTTACGATGAGTCTTTATCCGCGGTACCATATAAATACGAAATGATCACTAATCTTATATTCAATTTACTGTTATTAATACAGCAGTACAATTTAGGAAGCGAGTCTGATTTGACATGGAAAAAATACAGTCCTCAAGCTTCTGCCTTTCTGGATGCAGTTGACGATAATCTAAGTAAGATTTTTTCTGGTGAAATGACCGGATTTTTTGATGTTGGCCATTACGCACAAAGTCATAATATAAATTTAAATCAGTTATCAAAAATTATTTACAACAGTACAGGAAAAACCATAAGCCAGTGGATTAATAAAAAATTAATTGACGAAATTAAGTATGTGCTCAAATACACAGATAAATCCATAAGTGAAATAGCATACCTATACGGATTTAATGACATAAATTATTTTTACACTTATTTTAAAAAAAACACAAAAACAGCTCCCGGCATTTTTCGCAAAAATTTCAAAAATCCTCCAATAAATGTGCTGGCTTAAAATTTTGACTGAAAGAGAAAGTAAACAATAAAGCATGGAAAAGATTCAAATCTGTTTTCTAAAGGGTGGTAATATTTTACCCTGAGGCATATCACTAAGAAGTTAATAAAATGATTTTATATTTTATTATAATTTTGTCATACTGCAGAAAATTATTTTGCAACCACTACTTTAGCATTTAAAATTAATATTGCATATTAAAGCTATGATGTTTTTTTATTGCATTCAGTAAGATAGTCGCCTTAAGTAATAGTAATAGTAAAAATATAATATCTTAACTAATGATCGGGAAAATATCACAATCGAATTTTAAAAACGATGGGAAATAAAGAAAAAATAATGATTGTTGAGGATGAATTCATTGTAGCGAATGATCTGAAGATGATATTAAAAAAAAACAATTTTGATGTTATCGGCATAGTATCCTCTGCCGCTCAGGCTAGAACAATGCTCAAAACCATACGACCTGACTGGGTGTTGCTCGATATTATGATTGAAGGGAATGAAACGGGTATCGATTTAGCTCATGATCTTATAAAAGAAAAAATCCCATATTTATATGTTTCAGCCAATACAAATCAGTCTACACTTGAAGCTGTAAAAAAAACGCATCCTTATGGTTTTTTGGTAAAACCTTTCAGACGTAAAGATCTTTTGGTCATGCTGGACATTGCACGTTATCGATATGCTGTAGAAAATCAAAGTCAGCTTAATTCTAAAAAAGAAGAAAATACTGTATCGATCTTCCCCGGGATTATAGGCAGCACTCCCGCGCTTAAAGAAATATTCTTAAGAGTAGGCATTGTTGCACCCACAGAAGCTGCCGTTCTTATTACAGGTGAAACAGGAACAGGAAAGGAAAAAATAGCACATACAATTCATGAAAATTCGCCTCGCAGAAATAAACCCATGATTGTGGTTAATTGTGCTGCTCTTCCTATATCATTGCTTGAATCTGAGCTTTTTGGATTTGAAAAAGGGGCTTTTACAGGAGCTGTTTCAAAAAGAATAGGTAAATTTGAACAAGCCGAAGGTGGTACGCTTTTTTTGGATGAAATTGGAGAACTTAGCCTTGATGCTCAGGCAAAGTTATTACGTGTGCTACAAGAAAAAGAAATAGAGCGCATAGGTGGTATAGGAATAATAAAAGTTGATATCCGTATCATTGCCGCAACAAATCGCAGCCTTGAGCGTGAGGTAGCAGAAGGCCGTTTCAGACTAGATCTGTATTACAGGCTTAATGTATTTCCTATTGAACTGCTTCCACTGAGGGAAAGAAAGCAGGATATACCGGAACTGGCCCA
This sequence comes from Flavobacterium sp. MEB061, assembly GCF_000834715.1. NCBI lineage: Bacteria > Pseudomonadati > Bacteroidota > Flavobacteriia > Flavobacteriales > Flavobacteriaceae > Flavobacterium > Flavobacterium sp. MEB061. The sequence continues at coordinate 60,655 of NZ_JXQR01000002.1, forward strand.
ATATTTTCTAAAAAATTATAATCTTACATTCAAAAAGAATATTAAGGGCATAACATCAAAAGCATTAACTGAATTACAAGCCTATAACTGGCCTGGAAATATTCGGGAGCTTGAGCATCTGATAGAGCGCAGTGTACTTCTGGAAGAAGCACAGGAAATTACAAAAATTAATCTGCCGGCTAATATTGATATAAATACTGCAGCAAAAGATTCTGATAGTCTGGACTCCTTGCAATTTGTAGAAAGAAATCATATCATGAAGATTTTGAACATCTGCAATGGCAAAATATACGGGGAAAGCGGGGCTGCTGCAATTTTAAAAATTTCACCAGTGGCGCTGTATTCTAAAATGAAAAAATTAGGAATTGGACAGGAATATTTTTAATTAGAAATCAATCATGACATAATATTCAAAGTGCTATTATTAATATTTATTTCAACATTTATTATAAGTTAAATTCGGAAGTATGACATACGGCATAGATAATGAAAAAATGATAATGCGTATACAGCAGAGAGAACTTGAGCAATCTCAAATAAATTGCATGTGCGAATCACTGGCTCCTGTCACTACAAGAAACGAACTCAATGATGCCGTGAATAATGATATAAAAAGGATATTGGGCATTAGTGAAATGATGATTTGCATTACGGATGAAATGCAAAAACATTACAACCTCTTTTATCATAGTAATACTTTAGAATACAAGAAGTATACGCAGGAATCTTATAATAAAAAAGCTGACTTTTTTTTTTCGATTCTGCATTCCCCAGATCCATTAGTCTTGTCTCATAAAAAAATAGAAAAAGGATCAGAGATGCCTTCATTTATCGAAACTGCAGCTCAGGATTCTAAGCATATTGTAATCACTTATTCTATAACTTTTAATATATACAATGCGGTGCTGTTTTTTTGTTTAGACAAACAAACCAGCATGGCAAAAAATTGTTTTCATCTCATTAAAAAGCTTTCAGTACAGCTGGGAATTACTTTGACAAACATTTTAGTACGCGAGAAAAATAATGCGGCTAAAGTCTCAGCGTTTTACCTGCAGCCTGATACCCGAAATGAAATAGGCGACAATATGGGAATTATAGGAGAAAGTAAACCTGTAAAAAAAATACGCAGTCTTATCAAGATAGTAAGTGTCACGGACAGTAGTGTTCTCATTCAGGGAGAGAGTGGTACAGGAAAAGAACTAGTTGCAAAGGCTGTACATTATAATTCAAAAAGAAATTCTAAACCATTAATTGTAGTGAATTGCGCTGCAATTCCTAAAAACCTGATTGAAAGTGAACTATTTGGCCATGAGAAGGGCAGTTTTACTGGTGCTACATCCAAAAAAAAGGGCAAATTTGAGCAAGCTCATCAAGGCACGATATTTCTGGACGAAGTTGGGGAAATGCCTTTGGAACTTCAGTCAAAAATTTTGAGAACGTTAGAGCAAAAGGAAATTCAGCCTATAGGCAGTAATTTTACAAAGATTGTAGATATCCGAATAATCGCTGCAACAAATATAGATCTGCAAAGCGAGGTGCTGAAAGGAAATTTCAGGGCGGATTTGTTTTACAGATTAAATGTTTTTCCTATAGATATACCACCACTTAGAAATCATCCTGAAGACATTGAGACTCTGGTGAAATATTTTATAAGCGGGCACTGTAAAAAATATAATAAACCGGTTAAAACCGTAACCCAAAAAGCACTTAATACATTGATGGCTTATCAGTGGCCTGGCAATGTAAGGGAGCTTGAAAATACCGTCGAGAAAGCATTTCTCATAGCACAGGGAAATATTATTTCTGAAATTAAACCAAGTGAACAACGCATTATAGCAGACACCAAAGATAAAAATGGCATCAAACCCTGGCATGAGTTTGAGAAAGATTATATCATTAGAGTGCTTAAATTTTGCAGAGGAAAAGTTTCAGGTCCAAATAGCGCATCATCATTTCTAGAAATCCCCTCTACAACACTTAAATCCAAGATGCAAAAACTGGGCATTAAAAAAAGACATTATATTTTAGACTGAAGATGATTTCTTGTTTAGAAATTGCAACTGGGTTAATAAAAAACAATAAGGTAAAAATACTGTTTTACAACAAAAATCTGGTATTTCATTGTTTTCACAGGACCTCTAAATTAAGGTATTTCTCTTCTTAAAGGTTATGATGATAGTTAATCCCGCCATGTTTTCAATTTCAAATATACCATTTATCTGATTAGCAAGCCCCACCATTAGGTTCATTCCGAGTGAGTCTTGTCCTTTTAATTCAAAACCTTTAGGAAGGCCAACTCCATTGTCTTTAATTACCAAACGATAATTCTCAGAGTCCTGTTTTGTAAGCTCAATAGCAATCTTTCCGCTATCTTTACTAGTAAAAGCATATTTTATAGCATTGCTTACAGCCTCGTTGAGAATGAGCCCCAGCGGTACGGCCTGAGTAACATCCAATTCGATACATTCTGTATCTAATTCATAATTTATTTTTTTATCTGTGTGAAAGCAATCTTTGAGATAGCTTACCAATTCTTGAATATACCAAGCCATGTCAATGGTTGCAAGGTCATCTGATTGGTAGAGTTTTTGATGAATCAGTGACATAGCGTACATACGATTCTGACTGTTCTGTATAGCTGCAAGCGCATACTCATTTTCCAAATATTCCGACTGTGTACTCAAAAGGCTAATGACAATCTGCAGATTATTTTTTACTCTGTGGTGAATTTCCTTTATAAGCCATTCTTTTTCCGACAACAATATTTTCAGCTGATCATTCTGCTCATTAATTTTATTTTGCGCACGCTGTTTAATTCTTGAACGGTTGTACAATAATGCAATCAAAAGTACTAACACAAGAAAACTTGCGATAAATAGATATCGTAAAATTTCTGCTTTGCGTATGGTCTGCTGATGGATTACGCTTTGTTGTTTTAAAAGTACAATATTTTTATCTTTTTTCTCTGTATCGTATTTTAGCTGAAGGTCATTATACTGCTGAGAGTTTTTACTATTAAAAATGGAGTCATTTAGAACTTTATAATTTTTAAAATGTTCCAATGCGGCAGCACAATTACCCACAGCAGAATCAGCAGAATAAAATGCTTTTTCAGCCACCAGGAGTTGTCTATAGTCTTTTTCTAAAATAGCCTGCTTTTTTAATTCATTAATATAAAAATAAGATTTATCCGCCTGCCCTGTCATCAGCAAATATCGCATTATTGATCTATTGGCAACTGCTATTTCTCTGGCATCCTTTCTATCACATTGTAAGAGTTGCTTATAATATGTTTTTGCTTTATTATATTGCTTCAATTTGGTGTAGAGCAGCATGTACATCGACTGGTATCTTGTGTTACAGTCTTTAGCCTCATAAGATTTGATATCTTTCATTACGGCTAATGATTCGTAAATTTTATTATTATCATATAAGTACCTCGCAAGATTGAATCGCAGCGTTTCTACGAAATTGGGTCTTTTACTTTCTATAGCCATATTTAATCCCCGTTTATATGCTATAAGGGCTTCATGATGCATATTGAGTGATTCGTATATTATACCAAGCTGATTGTAAATAATACAGCGCCATCGAGGGCTGGCGTGCGACTTCTCAGCGTTTAAGTCAGCCTGAAGAGCATGAGCCAGTCCTTCTTTAAACATTCCTCTTCCAAAATATACCCGTATCACCATAGTGTAATCTCTGTAAAATTCAGGATTCTTAAGATGTTTCTTTATTGCAATTGCTTTTTTAGCATATTTAAAGGCAGTATCTGGTGTGTTTTCACAAAAATCAGCTAAATCAGCATAGGTTTCGCCTTCACCATATAAATTATGAGCCTCTTTAAATAAAGTATTTGCTTTACGAATATACTTTTCTCTAGTAATGCTATCGGTACTTTGAATTTCAAAATCCAAACCCATATACCTATATATTTCAGCTTCCTGGTTTTTCAGAAGGTTTCGCTGTGTATACTCCAGCGCCTTATTTTTTAACATCGTGGCCAACTCACTATTTTTTCTTTGCACAGCGATCAATATATCAATATGCATGCTGGTTGCTATAATATCTTTCGCTCCAAATTCCTTTCCAATTTCAAATGATTGACTCTTGAGGTCTTCTGAAGTTTTGATGTCCTGTAAAGACTCATTTCTCCTAACGTAATAAAGGGCAAGAGTGTTAAGGAGTCTCGCTTTTTTTATCTGATCTGTTTCTAGCGGAAGCTCTTTTTTAGCTTTTTCAAACTCTTTTTTAGTGATGTATTGTGAATATGAATTTATCGAAAATAAAATGATTATAGCATACAGAATTTTTGATTTCATAAAATTTTAAATTAGTTGACATACATTTTCCCCCGGGATAAGGGCTAAGTCAATACTCTTTTATATAACTATATTACTAGCATAATAGTTTGGTGAATATAGTAATTTCTTTAAAATTTTTATTGATTTAGATTGGTTAAACTTATTCTTGTTGAATCATTATGAATAAAATTTTGTCTTCAATTATTTTTGATAAACAATGTCAAATTTTAGTACCATATAAAAAACTTCTGTTAATTACAATCACTATAATTAACAGAAGTTTTGATAATTCTAAATCTTAACCTGTTAAAGCAATATTATTTTGCTTCTTGACTTAGAATTGCTGCGACCACAGAAGGCTGCGAGAAAAAAGGCGTATGGCTGGTAGGTAAAGAATACGTTTTTGTAATATTAGCAGCTTTTGCCATACTTTTTTGCAACGTCAGCCCTATTGCATGATCGAATTCAGTAAAAATATATACCTTCTCTATTTTACCAAAATTGGCATCCGTAAGTGCAACTGGAGTTGCAAGAGGCCCAAGTGGCTCCGGTTTGAAATTAGGAACTAGTACATCCGCTATTTTTTTAGGTGCATCTGCTGCGAAAAAATCCAAAATACCTTCTTTAGCAATTCCTACTACACCTGCTTTTTCATCCGGCTGTATATATTGCCCAATATGAGTTTCCTTATCTGCTGCCGAAATTGAAAAAAGGCTTTCTCCATTAGCCGGTAAAAATGCGCACAGGTAAACCAGTTTCTTGATTTGTCCGGGAATTTGCTCAGCAGTTTGGCTAATCACCATTCCTCCAAAGCTATGACCTACAAGAGTAATGTTTTTTCTTGTTCCAATTGCTTTTTTGACAACATCTACATAACCTTGAAGCGTCAATGATGAAACAGGTGTATTGTCGCTTCCATGCCCCGGCAAATTTACTGTAATCACTTCATTGCCACTCTTTTTAAGTTCTGCTTCAACAGACTTAAAATCTGCTGCTGAAGACCATGCTCCATGCACGATAACAATGGTATTTGGGCTAACCGTGTTAGCCTGAATTGGTGTTCCGATAGCGGTCATTAAAATCACCGCTGCAGTTGTAATTGATTTTCTCATCTTTAAAAAATTTATGGTTATATTAATTGTTATTATTATTTTTTTTATTCAATTCTGTAGAAACTGAATCGCTAATATGAAATGATGCAATGAAATTATTTTTAAAAAACTAAAGTCAAAGTACTGGCCATAAACAAGATATCTTTACCGTTACTAACGTCCTCAATAAATTTCCCGCTGTTAAAACATGTTCCTTCTATGGTGAAATTCAAATACTTATTAATCGAATAATCAAATGAGGCTCCTAATTGATTTCCTATTTTTTTTGATGTCGAATTTGAGCTATCAAATAATATCGAAACATTTGGCTGATATATGGCATCGTTCCTTGAAGCCCTCCAAAACATATCATAATCGATATTAAAATTTAATTTTTGGGTTAACTGAAATTCCAGAAAAGGATGCATATCAAATAAATTTGATGGTCCTATTAATGCAGCTAAACCAAAGTATGCCCCTTTTGGAAAAAGAGGATTAAATGTTTCCAGAGAACTATCATTTTGAATTTTATCTCCCGAGATATATTCCGTTTTAAATCCTATTTTTTGAATTCTTTTATTGATTTGATAATTAACAGAATTATTGATCGAAAATGTCCAGGCACTAATGTTTTGTTTATCAAATTTCCCAAATTGATAGGCAGCTTCAATATCATAATTCCAATTAGAATGAGTGCCCCAAATTCTTGAACCCACTGTATTTCTATTTTCCTGTCCCGAAATGGTATTGAATGTGCTTTTTGATTTTTGGAGGTTAAGAAAATAAGCTTCTACATTGTTTAAAAACCTAACTCCCTTTACACTAGTATACAAACCGAAAAGCTTTGTATTTTTGTCAATCTTATCATTAAAGTTTCCAAAGCTATTTTTGACATAATAACCATAAAAAGCGTCTATAGACAAATGATTTCTTTGATACATGATTTTCATCGCATCGAATGCTTGTCTGCTGTTTGGTCCTTCCCGAACTGAAATCAATCTCTGTGATCCATAATATAATTCCTGTCTTCCCATTCTAAATTTTAAATTCCTTACCCTGACATCAAAAAATAATTGATGGATATCTAAAGGATTTTCTTCTAATGAATTAGGATCTAATCTACTAATTGAAGAACTGCTCTGTAATTGGCTAAACAACCGAAACGAGTTCCCAATTTTTAAATCGCCATACAAAAGTGCCCTGTTCAGTATAAAACCATTTTTATCCGTATACGCTTCGTCCCAATTTTCATTGTCAAAATATTGGTATTGAGTCCTGTTTTCACCTCCAAAAAATAGAAATACCTTAGACTTTTGAGATACCGTTATTTGTTTGATTTTATAATATAAGTTTTGATTTGTACTATCAATTGAAATAGTATCATTATACCTTAAAAACCTGAATTCATTTATTTGTTGTGGATAAACAGCGGAACTAAATACAACTATAAAAATTAGGTAATATTTTTTCATCTGTTTAAAAATTATTTTCATTCCACCTCTGCAATAAGCGTATTGATATCCTGAATCAACCGTTTTGTGTCTTTTATACTTAAACCATCATAATAACCTCTAATTCTCCTTTTGCCATCAACTAATACAAATGTGCCATCATGAATTATGTTTCTTTGATCAGCATTACCGTCATCAAATGCCCTTACTTTATAATCTTTGGAAAGTTCAAAAACGGCATCCCTATTACCAGTTAGGAAGGTCCATTTATTATTATTTATTTTATAATTTTCCGAATACTGCTTTAACGCTGCAGGACTATCATTCTTATAATCTATACTATATGAAACAATAGCGACCTCATCTACTTTTTCAAACGCCTTTTCTACTAATTTTAAATGCTTTGTCATTTTAGGACAAATTGTAGGGCAACTGGTAAAAAAGAAATCAACAACCTGTATTTTATTTTCAAAATCCTGATGCGTTACCTCATCATTAAATTGATTTTTTAATAGAAATTCCGGTGTTTGGTAGTACTTGTTTTTTCCGGTTAGCGGGTCAGTTGATAATTCACCTAAAATGGGAAGATTATCACTCTTCGTGCATCCCACGAAAAGTATTATAAAGAGTAAAACTCTAATGTTCATTTCTATTTTCATAATCTTTATAAATTGAAATGTTTTCTAATTTTAAAATTTCATCCGGAATATTTCTATTGGGTAATGGCACGGGCTGAAAAATTACATCAATATTTATTTTCTGATCTATGGCTTGGGCAATTTCCTTTTCTATTTCAATTTGAAGAAACACTCCGTTTTGCAACAGCACTGAATCAATATCCAAAATTGGCAAAATCGTAAAAGTACCGGTGTATTTACTTTGTTTCTTTCCATCGATCATATATTCAAAAAATACCCTGGCACAATACGGCTGATACGGAAGCTGCGCTCGTTCAAAATGCAGTATAACGTGAGATCTTTCTTTATCAACAAAATCCTTAGTTATAGATTTTGTATCTGAAGTCTTTAAATTTAAGGGTGCAATACAATCCCTTTTGGACTCATTTCTCTTTGGTTTATCTCCTTCAATATAGGGATTACAAAAATTTGGATTTAGATCTAAATCAGCAAAACGATATCCTAAATCTTCTGTTTTCAATAATTCTTTTATTTTAAAATCTACCGGACGCCCATTGCCATCTGTTGCATATAATTTTTTTTCCAGCCATTCTTCATTTTCAGGTAATTTATTGTCAGGACTATATGCACGCCAGGCATCCCAAATGCGATCACAATTTCCGTGATGACCATAAAAAATAGGTTCAAAACCAGACTCTACAAAAGTTGCCATTTGCCCTCCAATCCAATTGTGGATATTATTATGAAAAGACTGTTCTGCCAAACCATCTAACTGTGCATCACCATTTTTTTTGATTGCCGGATATCCTCCAAAAGTTTTATAGTCTTTTGCTCTAAAACCTGCCCCTACATTGATAAAGTCATTCGGTATTTTGTCATTTGGCCCCACAAACCTCGACGCATTAAATAATGGATTGCTCTCGTCTCCCCAGTAATGCTCGGGTATAAAATTATTTTTTGTCCAGTCCCAGTAATGCAATGCTAATTTGGGTTCAGAAACTGCATTTTGGAGTTTTTGCTCTAGCGACCACAAGTACAATCTATGCCATGGCCATACATACCAATTGTAATGTACCTGATTAGAATACATGCTTGTAGCGCAAAAAGTAGTATGCAACAAAGCATTTGCCTGCCAGCCCATTGGGTCTAAAGGTGATATTTTTGAACGTTGTTTTAAGATTCCTACCGCATCTTTAAACAACTTTATTTCAGGATCATCAACAGGAATGTCAGCAATATTCTTTCTTACCACGATATTTGAATACACTTTCTTTTCAGGGTTGCCGTTATCCGGATTTGTTTTGTCCTCTTTACAACCAATTAACGATGACGAAATCAAGGGTAAGCCTGCTAAACCAAAGGAAGCCATCCCTACTTTTTTCAAAAATAATCTTCTGTTATTATTTTCCATATCTATTGTTTAGTAAATATTTTGTCTATTGCGTATTTGCCTCCGCCTAAAATAAAAAGGGCAAGAGCAATTCCTATCCAGAGAATAAAGTATTCGTAGCCTTCTCCCTTTAGTGTTCCAAACCAATTCATAAAAAATCCATTTTTAAGATGCGTCGTAAATATCATCCCCAGAGGAAGAAGTATATAGAAAAAGGCAATAACTCTGGTTCCCAATCCTATAATAAGGGCAATCGCGCCAAGAGTTTCCAGAAGGATTACCAGAAATCCCATAATCCAAGGCAATCCTACCGATTCAGTAAAGAATAACATGGTTTTAGAAAAGCCAAAACCTCCAAACCAGCCTAATAATTTTTGCATACCATGCATCAATACAACAAAACCCAGGACAACTCTCAAAATTAGAGGCGCATATGATTCGCTTGTTTCAAGTAATTTATTTTTCATAATTTTTTATTTATTAATTATTATTCCTTTGCATCTTATGTTTCAAACAGTTTCCTGTCTTCAATAAATTGCCTTTATTACGGGTTTAATTTTTTATATATGCCGAATACATCCAGACCATTTTTTCCTGTTCCCGAATGTAGTCACTCATTAAACTGTTAGTCCCAGTATCATCTATTTCTGCAGATAAATCAAGGATCAATCTTTGTTTTGCCAAAAGTATTCCCAGTGATTCTACAACTTTACCAACAGAATGCTGTCCATTAATTACTTCATTTGTTTCTAAAATTGAAGCTGTTTTAAAATACTCGGTAAAATTGTGATTTGGTCTAAATCCTAAGGTTAGTATCCTCTCCGCAACTTCATCAATTTTTAAAAAGAGATTATTGTATAAGTCTTCAAATTTTTGATGTAGTACAAAGAAATCATCGCCTTTAATATTCCAATGATATCCTCTCGCATTTTGATAAAATATTGAATAATTAGCAAGTAAATCATTCAATTGATTTGCTAACTCTTTACTTTTTACAGTATTTAATCCTATGGCATTTAAATTGTTCATTTTTATATTTTTAAAATGTTATAAATAGAAATATTATATATCTAATATTCTTGAGTCACTTAAAAAACGCTTCCAATTTAAAAATGGCATGGCATATGATTTCAAAGTTTTATAAATCAAAAACGAAGGGCTGACTTGCGTTTTTATCTTTTTAGTTTTCTGTACTTCTCTAACTGTTTCTCCTATTAGAAATGTACCACCGGAAAAAAAGTCATTTTCTATGCCTGATGAAGCCTCAATTTCGCGATCCAGTCTTATAACATATTGACCTTCTGCCGGGATGTGTAAGTTATAGTCGTAATTTTCAATAACTTTTCTAAAAGCAGCATTATTTGTTACAATAGGATTCGATAAAAATGCTGTTTCTGTTTTATCGTTTAAAGCGATACTTTCAAAGTATCCCTTGATTTTATTTTGTGACTGCAATCTTTTAATTGTCCCCATATCTTTATAATTTTTTTTCTAATCACTATATTTTTATTTATCTCATTTTCAATTTTTGAATCATGGCTGCATTTAAGTTATCGCTATAAGCTCCATAAGCATCTACTAATAATCCTTTTATACCATATTCTGTACTTATTGCGTAAAGTATTGAAGAATCATCCGGATTAGAATCTCCTTCAAATCGATAAAATGCGTCAACATTAAATTCAGTAGAATCAAATGTTCTATTTAACTTTTTACAGTCTAATGTTGAATTACTAAGATTAAAATCAAAAGTATATCCCTCTGCTTGTTTTACAGTTATTGCTTCTGTTAGTGTATCGTAATTTGTCATTTTGTTTTCGTTTTTTTAGAATCTATATTTTATAACAGATTCTAATTGTTAAGTAAATATTTTATTTATTCTGATAAATAGATTGATAGATAGCATCTTAGATTTCTCTTATCGTTTCAAATAATTTTTAATTTGAAAAATTGATATAAAAATCATAATCAATAGATTTCGTTTTCGTTAGAGCAAAACTACTTCTAAACACAACCGGAGTTTCTGTAGAAAAGTTATCAAAAATTATAAATATTAAAGATTTGGAATATTATTGTAGATTTTATTAAGTGTAGTCTATCGTATCTATCAGAATAAGACATGATTACATAAATTATAAAGATTCCTTAATTTATAATGCCAATATAATTTCCTCGTAGTAAATAATAGGATTTTACACAATCAATTTGATACAAAATAATGCGTGTAGCTTTTTATAAGTGAAGAAGTAGTGCGTAAAAGTTAAAATCTTTAAATATTATAATTTTTAGTCAGGATTTGCGACTTATATGATTACATTTTTATGCAATTTTGAAAAATAAAATCAAAATATACAGAAGCCAAATTACTAAATATAAGCAACTTAAGATGAAACCGGTATTAACCAATTTGAGTAAAATTACTGAATGTCTGGATTTTATGAATTTACCAATTTCCACTTACAATAGTGAGAATTTTAGTTTTATAGAACTACATGAAATTGGGATAAAATTACCTTTGCAGTCGCCAACATTTCGACCTGATTTTTATAATTTGTTCATAATAATAGACGGATGCGGCACTTATTATATTGGGAATAAAGAAATTAAAATTACTTCTAACAAAATCATAATTTCCCGTCCCGAATCATTTATGTCCAGCTATTGGACAAAAATTCAAAAAGTATACACGATCAGTTTTCGGAAAAGTTTTCTCCTGCAATATTTTCCTGCGGGAATTGATACTATTCTTGAGTTAGGCGGAGAAAATGTATTTTCCTGCGATCTGACTGAGGAAAGGATGAAATATTTTGAGCAGACTTGCGATGAGATCTATGATATATGGATTTCAACAATGGAATATAAAGGCGAACTTATTGCAAACCTTATTCTCAATCTTTTATTTTTAACGCAATTACATCAAAAAAGAGACTTAAAAATGAAAAATGAAAGCGAAAAAAATACCACAATTGTGAGCACATTTCGTCGAAATATGGAAAATAATTTCAGCCAGCTTATACGTGGTCAGGACACTTTACTAATGCGAACGAAAGAACATTCCAAATTATTGAATATCAACGAAAATTATCTTTCGAAAGTGATAAGCAATTCTACAGGAAAAACGATCAATGAATGGATTAATGAAAAACTTATTGATGAGATTAAATACCTGCTGAAACATTCTGATAAATCAATGAAAGAGATTGCCACATTATTCGCTTTTAACGATCTAAATTATTTTTGCAGTTATTTTAAAACGCAGACTTTAAATGCACCCAGCGCATTGAGGAAAAACTTTAACAACGGTGAAAAAAATCAGTCTGTTGTTTATAATCCACAATTTATAAAACATCAATCATTTAGTAAATAATAAGGAAATTTCTATCTGTAAATATTTTTAAAATGGAAAATAGTAAAAAAATTAAATTCACAGATTTCTTTGATACCGTTAAAATAATGGGTCAGGATTTGTCAAACGTAGACTTAGACCGTGTCGATATGTCTCATGGACATTTAGGAGATGCTGAATTCTCGTTTGTCAACTCCAAAGTACTTCATCCTGATGATCAGCTTCCTTTTGTAACACCTCCATTTTACACTACATTTTTCTCAGTAGGCTTTGTTCTGGATGCTTACGGAAAAATTATAGTTGATAAGCTTCCGTTTAATATCAAACCGGGAATGTTATTTGTCAATAAACCGGGCGAACTTCAGCAGTTAACCTGGGATGTTATGAATGAGTCTTACGGAATACTTTTTACTGAGAATTTTATCTCGAAATATGCCGGTGTATCTATTTATAAAACATTTCCGTTTTTACTTTTTGAAAGACAAATTCCATTAAAAACCTCCGAAGCATTTCAACAGGAATTGAAAAAAATTGTTTTGCTGATTGTTGATGAACTTATTAATGATTCTCCTTTGAAAAACCATATTTGCGCAAATTTATTAACCCGTTTTTTGCTAAAAATAAAACAAGAATATTGGGAAGGTTATATGATTCATAATTCGGAAACGAAAAATCCGGATATTGTAACCGATTTTTTTCAAAATCTTGAATATCATTATGACCAATTGTTAAAAGGCAAAGTACAAAGAACGTTGTACATAAAAGATTATGCTGAAATGCAGCAACTTCATGAAAATTATCTCTCTAGTGTTTTAAAGGAAAAAACCGGGAAAACTGGCGGACAACTGATAGCGGAAAAAACCCTGAGCGCAGCAAAAATTCTTATCGAAGATCCCAGATTATCATTAAAAGAGATTGCTTTCATCCTGGGATTCTCCTATTTGTCTTACTTCAGTATTTTTTTTAAAAAACACACCGGTTTGTCGCCAATCAATTATCGCAAAAAAAGTCTTGATTAAAAATATGTTCTAAAACTTCTGAAAATTACCAGGTTGGTCGTATGTTTACAACATTACCACGATATACGTGAACACGATCAGAATGAGATGCATTAAAATTTTTTCTTACTGAACTTGGAGTAGTGTTAGTATTCTTTTTAAAAAATGTATAAAAATATTTAGGGTCGCTAAAAGCAAACATTTCTGAAATTTCAGGAATTGGTTTATCGGTATTTTTTAGCAAATAATTGATTTCATCAATAAGCCTGTCGTTAATCCATTGATTAATTGTTTTGCCTGAAGTTTTACTAACCACTTTAGAAAGATAAGTTTCAGTAAGACTTAGCAATTTAGCATGTTCTTTGGTTCTAAGTATGGCCGTACTTTCGCCAGAAATCAGCATGTTGAAATTCTGATCTATATTTTTTAAAAATGATGTGACAATGGCGGCGTTTTTTTCGTCCTGAATTTCCAATTTAATAGTATTCTGATGTTGTTGTATCAGTAACAAAATATTAATAAGCAGATTAGAAATCATCTCATATTTGCAATTTGAAACAGAAATAGCTTCGCAGTAGATTTGCTCGCATATTTCCTCAAATTTGCTGAAATGCTTTTGATCCAGAAAATAATTAAATGCATTTATATTGTTCTTAAAAGGAATATCATCAATACCATGAGGAAAATATTTCTCAAAGAAACAACTTGTAAATGAAATACTATATCCAACGGGAGATTCTGTCCAGCCACTCGAAAAATAAACATCTGGCTGTTTCATAAAAACATGTTGAGGACCCAGTTCATAAATATGATCGCCTACAACAAAAGTACCTTTGCCTCCTTGTATTATGGTTAAAGTATAATAATCCGGTCTAAAGATTGGAGTAAGATACGGCATTTTTAATCCCATATCATGTAGTTTTATAATGGCAAAATCATCACTGTCAATATAAGAAAAGACAGGAAGATTCATAAAAGCCAATATATCTCTAAACTTCTTTAAGGACGTTAGTTCTGGTTTCATTTCAGATCACTTAAATTCGTAATTATTGCATTGGTTATTCAAACAAATTTAGTAAAAATAGGTACAATTTTTATAATTACATTCGGCCCATTTGTTTAATATTCTTTCAATAAGATATCAAAATGATCTTCTCTTATAAAATAAATTATCCAGCATTTTGAATAGTTTTTATTTTTTTTTAGTTAATTTTATTTATAAAAAAAGAATTATACATTTATTTTTAATGAGTTGAACTACAAAAATCTCTTAATTAAATTTAAAAATCAGTGTTTTGAGTTCGTGGCAACATCGTGGCAACACAGGCCTTTAAAAAATAAAAAAGCAGGAAATACGCGGGTTTCAAGCTTAAGGTTCGAATCCTGCTCTCCCCACCAAAAGGGTAAAAGAAATAAAGGCAACTTTTTCAATCTTTTCAAAAATCCATAAAAAACGTGGTAAAACCTGCAAATCCTAGGATTCGCAGGTTTTTTGCATTTAAGGCAGTTTTTATTCTTTATAAAAACACTCAAAAGTTTTGTGGCAGAATTGTGGCACATGGAGTTTTTGAAAATAGAGTTCTGGGAAGATTAGGTTCGAAACTTTATATCACTTCCTATTAACAGATTTTTAATCTTAATCCTCCCTTATTGCCTCAAAATATATTGGATTTTTCGTAGTATTAATTATAAATATTATTATGAGTACTTTCGTATCTATCAGAATCAAATAAGAATTTAAGTAATTAAAAAAGGTAAAGATAAAACTTAGGTTTAAATGCGAACAGAAGCTTTAATTCCGATACTGATCTAAAAATACATTTAAAGCCTTTGAAGGTTCTTCATCATTTCTGTAAATTATCACTGTGGTCATCGTGGCAAGTTCTTTAGTTAAAGGAAAAGTTTTTATATTTCTGTTGCTGTAATACTGATTTACCACTTCTGCAGGAAGTATACTAATACCAAGACCTGCCTCCACAAAATTAATAATGCCTTCTATCGAATTGATTACGGTACTTTTATAACGGAGGATTCCTTTTGAACCGAGCCAGGTTTCAAGTCGCGCCCTGAAAAAACAACCTTGCTCAAAAACTACTATTTTTAAAGGTTCTTGTTTCAATACTACCGAAAGCTTATCCACATCACCACCTGCAATTATTACAAGTTGTTCATCACGAACAATAAGCTGCTGTAAACCCGGAATATTTATGGGTGCTGCAACAAAAGCAGCATCAAGTTTATAACTGATTACATCGTTTATCAATGCTGATAACATTGAAGAATAAAATTCAAGCTCTACATTAGGATAAAGTTCTGCAAAACCTTTGATGATTTCTGGCACTTTAAAAGCCATAGTGGTCTCAATACACCCTATGCGTATTGTCCCTCCTATTTTGTCTGCACTCTGTATATCACTTCTGGCATCATCCAATAATCGTCCTATTTTTTTAGCATATTGCAAAAGTGTTTCCCCTGCTTCAGTTAGAACCACTTTTCTGGCTACTCTTCTAAACAGTTCGGCTCCAAATTCATCTTCGAGATTTTTTATGCGAGCCGTTACGTTTGATTGTACCGTAAAGGTTGCTTCTGCAGCTTTTGTAAAACTTCCGAGTGTTGCTGCGGCTTCAAATATTTTCAGGTCATTACTATTCATAGTATCACTTTTAGTGATTGATTAGATCATTATAAATCGTTTTCAGGTATCAAATATAGACTGTATTTTTGTCTTAAACAATTGAAAACATGAAAAACACAATTAAATCCTTAACTCTAATTCTAGCTATAATTATGCTACCACAAACAGCTGTAAATGCACAAGTTAAAAACTCTTTAACTACAAAAGAAAACACTGAAATTCATTACAATAACACGGAAGTCAACGGACTAAAGATATTCTATCGTGAAGCAGGACCTAAAGATGCTCCAACTTTATTATTACTGCATGGTTACCCTACATCATCTCATATGTTTAGAAATCTTATTCCTATTTTAAGCAAAAAATATCATATAATAGCTCCAGACCTGCCTGGTTTTGGCTATTCAGATGCACCGGATCATCTTAGTTTTCAATATACTTTTGATAATCTTGCCAACACTATGCAGGGATTTATCGATAAGCTTGGTTTAAAACGTTTTGCCATTTATGTATTCGATTATGGTGCGCCAACCGGATACAGACTTGTTCTTGCTAATCCGGAAAAGATAACTGGTATCATATCACAAAATGGCAATGCTTACGAAGAAGGATTAAGCAATGGTTGGAATCCTATTCAGAAATACTGGAAAGATCCTTCGCTGGCTAACAGAGACGCGCTTAAGGATTTTGTTTCTAAAGAATCAACATGGTATCAGTATCACGAAGGCGCTTCGGATGTTGCTCTTATCGCGCCTGAAACATACACATTGGATCAGCATTTTCTGGATCGCCCTGGAAACATCGAGATACAGCTTGACCTGCTAAAAGATTACAGAACCAATGTTGCTTTATATCCTAAATTCCAAGCTTATTTTAGAGATAAAAAACCTATGATGTTAGCTGTTTGGGGCAGTCAGGACCCTTATTTTCTTCCCGCAGGAGCAGAAGCATACAAACGTGACAATCCAAATACTACTGTAAAGTTCTATAAAACGGGTCATTTTGCCCTGGAAACTCATTATAAAGAAATCGGAACTGATATATTGTTATTTCTTGCCAAACTTCCTAAATAATTAGGAATATAATATATTTAAAATAGCGGTTATAAAAGACCGCTATTTTTTTAAATAAAAGTGGACCTGATATTTTTTTTTTACAAAAAATTAATTTGCATTTTTCTTCCAACTCGCTTTTATGCGATTTAAAAGGGTTGATATTTTTCTGTTATTTACTATAAAACTATATTTTTGCTTTTCAAATAATTAAAAGAATCAGAGTATGGTTCTGTCGCATCTATCAGAATCAAATACAAATATTTAAGGAATTCAAAAGTTAAACTGCTAATTTACAAAATGATTTAAATATGCTCAACCCTAGTCTAACCATTTGATTCTTTCTCAGCATATGCACAACTTCAATTCCACTCAATGTTCGTATAGCTGATTCAAAACTTTTAAAGCCTAATCCGTTTTGTATACGCCATTTGATAAAACGATGATCGTGTTCAATAATATTATTGAGATATTTACACTGTCGGATCTTAATATTTGAGAACGAACGCTTGTTATAGACTCTGATAGCGGCAGTATTAGAACCGCTTTTATCAATATTAATTACTATCGGCCTGTAGTTATTACTAATTGCTTTAATTAGAAATGACTGTGCACTCATTCTCTGTCTTTTTCTGGTCAAAAGAAAATCTACCGTATTTCCTACTTTATCTACAGCTCGATATAAACTACTTCGCCACAAGTACTTGATTGGTTCATGTTTGACATTAGCACTTATATATTTCATTTTTGGACTCTGCAAAAGTATTTTTTTTTAAAGATTTAGGTAGGGTAAAAGAAAAGTAAATTGTTTTATTGAATTATATACTTTCATTATTTAAACCTTTTGGTTTTAAATAAAAAATTAATTGTTGGCTTATGGCTTTAAGGAATCAAGTTGAGGCGCAGCTTCCAACGGATTGGGGAATTTTTAAGATTATGGCATATTCTGAGGATGCAGATGATTGGATGCCACATATTGTTTTAGTGCATGAAAAGACTGATTTCGAAAAACCGGTCGCAGTGCGTTTGCATTCGGAATGTCTGACGGGAGATATTTTTCATTCTTTAAAATGTGAATGTGGAAAGCAGCTGCATGTTGCAATGGAATATTTTCAAACCCATGGAGGTATTTTGATTTATTTGCGTCAGGAAGGGCGTAATATTGGAATTATAAATAAACTTAAAGCATATAAACTTCAGGAGGAAGGTAAGGATACGGTGGAGGCTAATGTTGCACTTGGATTGGCACCAGATGGAAGGTCTTTTGATGATGCAATAACTATTATAGAAGATTTGGGTGTAAAATCGATTGTGCTTTTGACGAATAACCCTGAAAAAATGAAGGCTTTTGAGGATTCCAATGTGGTTTTGGTGGATTGCGTACCAATTGAGATTGAGTCGACAAAAGAAAGTGAAGGTTACTTGCGAACAAAAAAAGATTTTTTCAAACATTTACTAAACTTGGATCCGGTTGAATAGTTATTTGGAGCATGTATATTCTGATAATATGAAAAGAAAAGAATGGACGGTTGATTGGCTGTTTTATCATTCGATTATAATTATGATCGGATTGATAGTTGATGTTGCCAGAGGTACATTGTTTTTTTGTCCTATAGCCGGTGTTTTGTTTTTTTTAATTTTCCTGATTAAAAATTGGTCTGGATTTACGGAAAAGAAATCTTGGGGTGGTGTGCCAAATGTAGTGACGTTACTTCGATTGATATTGCTTTTTATGGCACCGTTTATTATGCATAATCGTTTTAATGTAGCTGTTTTGGGTACTGTGTTTGTGATGTTGGATGGTGTTGATGGTTTTTTGGCGAGAAGACTTGATCAGATTACACATTTTGGCGGACAGCTTGATATGGAAGCAGATGCTTTTTTCTGTTTGATGTTTTCGTTATTAATTGGGTTTGAATCTTCAGAAATGCAATGGGTTTTACTTGCAGGATCTATGCGATATCTATATAAAATTGTTACGACTGTATGGAATAAAAACACTTTCGCAGAGACGAAACAAAAGTATGCCCGTTTTTTTGCAGGTTGTTATTTTGTTAGTTTGGTATTGTTTTTTTATATGGATTTTTCATTAGGAAAATATAGTATTGCGATTGGTAATGGGCTGGTTCTGTTTTCGTTTGCAATATCTTTTATAGACTTTTTTAAAATAAGAAGCTCTTGATTATAATACTGACATCTGATATTTGCCATAAGATTAGTGGTGGAACAGTTTATAATACAAAACTTGTTGATTTTTTGAAAACAAAACACCAACAAGTAGCTATTGAGGTTGCAGAAGATATTAATTCATATGATTTTAATCATGGTGCTACTTACATAATTGATAGCATACTCATTCATGAAAAGTTGAATGTGAATAGCCTGAAGCACTATAAAGTTTGTTTTTTGATTCATCTTTGGCCATCTTTAAATAAGTTGGATGTAAATAAAAACAGATTATTAACGGTTGAAAAATTGATTTGTGAGGCGTTTGTGGTTTTTGTCACAGGTTCAGTTTCGTTAGACTATATAGATGATGTTATTCTGCCTGTTGCGGCAAAAAAATATTTGGTAGAACCTGGTATTGATAGTGGTTGGAATACAAAAGTTTATTTTGAACAGCACCCGATAAAAATAGTTTATTTGGCCAATTTTATTGAAGGTAAAGGGCATATTAAACTTTTAGAAGTATTGAAAAGGCTGAAACATTTGAATTTTAAGGTGGATTGTTATGGAGAGATACTTTCGGAGCCTTATTTTCTGAAACTTTTAAGCGTAACTAAACGGTATAGCTTACATAATATTGCTTTTAAAGATACGATACCACATGAGCGCATAAATGGATTGCTTTTGGAATATGATTTAATGCTGCATTTTTCGGATTATGAAAGTTTTGGTATGGGTGTTATGGAAGCACTGTGTGCACATTTGCCTTGTATCATTACACCTACGGGTAATTATAAGCAATATCAATCTATTGGAATACAGGGTATTTTGGATTCTTTTGATGTAGATGAAATGACGGCTGTTGTAGAATATGTTTTAAATTCATCTGCCAGATATTTGCAATTGGTAGAATCAGTGAAGCGGATAGATATACAAAGTTGGGGAACTAATTTTGAGTTGTTGTTAAGTAAAATTGAGAATTTATGATTGTTTTTGCATTTGTGTTTGGGTACTTAACCTTACTGATTGAATTGATTTTTTTTCATGTTCCAAGCGTTGCAAATACGCAAAATTTTTTTCAGAAAAATAATAACTATATGATTGATAAGAGTACATATATTTCTAAAATATACGGTTGGCCCATGTGGAAGAAGATCCTAATTTTAGCCGTTCCGTTCTTTTTAATAAATATGTATTTTTTATTACCGTTTTTATATTTTTTTCCGGGTATTCACAGTAGTAAATTGTTAGTTTTTAGAGCTAATAATTGGTTGGTTGCGATTGGGATTTTGTGTGTGATAGCGGGAAGGATAATTACATTTGGATCTATGTTGTTTATGCGCAGAAAAAATAAACAAACACAGAATAGTTTCAAACTTTACACTAATGGTATTTTTAGTTTTTCCAGAAACCCCGGTCTGGATGGTATGTTTTTATTTTTTATTGGATTCGGTATTCTGTTTCCAAGTCTTTTAATATGGATAGGGTTACTATTATATTTTTATTATATGCGGTTTAGGGTAAAAATTGAAGAAGAGTTTCTGAAAGAATTATTTGGAGATGTTTACTTAGATTATACTACTAACACAAAACGTTTTTTATTATTTTAAATGGGAAAAATGATCGAAAATCAACAACAGACAATTAAGGCATGGTTTGATAAAACCTATTTGGCACGAGGAGAAATGTATCTTAGACCGAAAGAAGCATATTATATTTTTGCAGAACTACTTCAGATTAAGCCTAATACAAAGGTACTCGACGTTGCCTGCGGGTTGGGTAGAATGTTAGAAGTAGGGTTAGATTATAATGCTGAGTGTTGTGGCATTGATATTTCCAGCGTAGCAGTAGAAAAAGCGAAGCTGAAATTGCCAAAAGCTGAAATTCTGGAAGCTAATGCCGAAGCATTGCCTTTTAATGATAACATGTTTGATTTCGTTACATGCTTGGGCTCTTTAGAAAGGATGCTCGATAAAGATAAAGTACTGCAAGATATTAAAAGAGTAACAACTGCTGATGCCAGGATTTGTTTTATGGTAAGAAATTCGAACTCCTGGCGCTGGATATTTACTAAAAAACTTTTTTTTGCGGTTAATAAAAAAGGACATCAGGACGCAAAAAATTATCAGCAATGGAAAACTCTTTTTGAACAACAACATCTTGAAATTATAAACTGTATTTCGGATCAATGGCCGATAATGAGAATATTACAGATTTTGACTTTTGGTAAATTTGATGGTTACAAAAACAAACAAAACAAATTTACACCATTAAAATATGCCAATGAGTTTATTTTCATATTAAAGAAAAATTAGCTTGAATACACGAACCGACATAACACAATTATACAATGCTCTTTTTCAAATTGAAGCTAAATTAAAACCCGATGAAGAATATCCGATTCATAAACGGTTAAATTTTGGAGAAAAGTTTAATGATATTTATGAATATTTGATTTATAAAATTGATATAAAAGATAAATATATTTTGGATGCAGGTTGTGGCGTTGGATTTGGAAGTTTGCTTTTTGCCAAAAACAAAGCTCAAAAAGTCTCCGGAATCAGCGTGAGTGATTTGGAAATAGAAAGTGCAAATCGAAATAAAAATAAATATGATTTTGATAACGTTGATTTTGAAGTCAGTATTTTTGAAGATGTGCCATCTTGTAGTTATGATTTAATTTTTTGTGTTGAATCACTTAAACATGCCTTAGACTTTGATAATGCATTTAATACACTATTGAGCGGTTTAAAAACTAATGGGAAGTTAATCATTGTAGATGATTTTTTTGAAAATGAAATGACAAAAACCGGCAAGGCCTTTATGTCAGATTGGAATTTGAATTTTTTATTTGCATTATCACATTTTTCTAATATACCCCGGGAATTTAAATTAGAAGCAGAGGATTTAACGCATTTTATGCCTAAAAAATCTTTGCTTAAAATCAATATGCAACTTCTTTTTTTTAAGCTGTTAAATAAATCTTTATTTAAAAAACTTTTTAAAGGCGGATTGTTGCTTGATAAAATGTATGCTGAAAAAGTAATGAAGTATCAATTAATTATTATAACAAAGGAAGTTTGAAAAATACATTGATATATACTTTTTTAGGTATTCTGCCTCCAGTTATTGGCTTTGTTTTATTACCTGTGTTTTTAAAATATTTAACTACAGATCAGTATGTAATATTGTCATTGTCGAATGCTTTTTTTGCTGTAATTTCAATAGTTTTAAGTTTAAAAGTGGATCAGGCGTTAAGACATATTTATTTTTATGAATCTAATAATGCGCCTAAACAGTTGGCACTGTTTAGAAATTTGTTTAGTTTTCAGATTCTTCTTTTTTGTTTTTGGATTGTTGTTTTGTATCTGTTTGGGGATCAATTATTTCATCTTATTTTTAAAAACAACTTTTCATTTTTCCCATATACGTTTGTGATGATGCTATCGTTGTGTGTAGGTATGTTGAATGGTTTTTATTTCATCTATTTACAAAACAAATTAGAAGTTAAAAGGTATAGTTTCTATTTTATTGTCAATATATTACTTACACCTATTTTACAAGTGCTATGCATAAAAGTATTCAAATTAGATTTTTTATGGTTTTTACTTTCAGCGCTTTGTGCTAATTTGTTCGTGTTTTTGATGATTTTTTTTAACAACAGATTACTTTTTAAAATTGAGTTTTCAAAATCTATCATCAAAGAAGCTCTTAAGTTTTCGTTGCCATTTATTCCGTTTTTAATTCTATACAATTTAGAAAATCAATTAGACAGGTTTTTTATAGAGAAGTTTTTAAGGCTGGAAGATTTGGCACGCTATTCAGTTTTGTTAGGAATCTCAAGTGCTGTTTTTATGCTTTTTAACAGTTTGGATAATGCTATACGACCGGAACTATTTGAGATACTTTCTAAAAAATCAGAAGATTTTGAATTGTTAATTCAAAAAAAAATAGATTTTTATATTTTAATAGGTCTTGTAGCATTAAGTTTTTTAGCTGCTTTTGGTACAAATATTCATTGGTTTTTAAATCATCCTAAATATAACGGTATCAGTTTATATTTTCCTTTAATAGTACTCGCATTTTTGCCATTAATTTTGTTGCGCTTTTGGGCTCTGATTTTAAGTTATGAAAATAAAATTAATTACTTTACAGTTGGTAAAATTGTATTGATGACAATTCTATTTTATTTTTTAATACCCATGTTAAAAATTAATGGCGCATTAATTACGATAGGGGTTTCAAATTTGTTGAATGTTTATATTTTTTATAAAATCATTCATGCCAAAGTGCTTCCCAGTCACAAGATTTATTTTTGTATTGCCCTATTTATATTTTTAAATAGTATGATGTTATTTTTGAACAAACCGACACTTGTACCTTTAATAGCTATTCTTCAATTTGGCGTTTTTATTTTAATATTTCTAATGATATATCAGAAAGAATTAAGAAAAACAATATCAACCATTAAAAATAATCTGATATGAAAGTTAAAGCCGTTTATTGGGACTTGTTATTAAATATAAAAGAAACCTATCAAACTATTAACGTATCGACAGAAATGTTAATTATTACTCATGATTACAATGTCATAAAAAGTACAAATATTGTTTTATCAGACTATCTGGCTGCTATTTCTTTTTATTCTAACAATGCGAATGATGATTTTTTTAAAGTTTTATACGGTAACGGAGTTTCAAGGAAGCTGAAAAAAATTTTAGACCTGTATTTGGGATATATATTAGTAAACAAACATTCCAAAACACCTTTTACCTGTGTCCATTTGGCACAAACTATTGACGGTAAAATTGCAACTATATCCAGAAAATCAAAATGGATTGGTAATGAAGAAAATTTAATTCATGCCCATCGAATAAGAGCATTGGTTGATGCAATACTTATAGGAGGTAATACATTTAGAATCGATAAACCCAAGCTGGACGTACGGCTTGTAAAAGGCAAAAGTCCTATTAAAGCCATTATTGCAAACTCAACTTTAGAGCTTGAAGATTTGACACCAGGAAAGACATATCTTTTTAGTAACAAAAAGCTGTCATACAATAATTTACACAAAGATATTGAAATAGTAAATATCGATGATACATTTGGATATATTCCTACAAAATCATTATTAGAAGTTCTGAAACAAAAAGGCATACATTCAGTTCTTGTAGAAGGAGGGCCTTTAACAATTAGAAGGTTTATAGAAGATAAAATGTTATCAAGAATAGAATTTCATATTGCTCCAATGCTATTTGGTTCAGGTAAGAATGGAATTGAACTTCAAGAAATCCATGATCTGGATGAGGCGATACGTTTAAATAACCCAAAGTATTACAATATAGGAAATGCGATAATGATAGTTTCAAATTTATAATTATGACGACAGTAAAAGCATTTTGGCATAACAATAAAAACACATCAGAAATAAAAACTGAAAATATTGATTTTAGTGATATAAATCAAGCTGTTAACTTAAGCTCCAGATATTCGTCAATAAGTTTAGGTACAGAGAAACTCGTTGCGAAAGGTGAAATACCCTTAGAACTTTATAATAAAATGAAAGTCAATTATATGACAGGTAGTTTTGACTTTCCTATAAAATATGGCTATTCATTAGTCGGTCAAACAGAAGATAACAGCTGGGTACATGTTATGCATCCACATCAAAATCAAATTATAGTTAATGATTATGATTGTTATTTTTTTTCTCCAGAAAAAATAGACCCTATCGTTGCTACACAGTTTTCTAACCTGGAAACGGTAATTAATGCTATTTGGACATCTAAAGTAAAAAATACAGATGTGGTTTTAGTTTGTGGTACAGGAAGTATAGGTATTTTATTGGCACAAACAATAAAAAAATATATTGGAGCAACAGTATATGTTCATGAAACAAACCCAATAAAAAAAGAAAAATTAAAAGACCTTGGATTTGATTTATGCACAAACAATATCGAATATGATATCACATTTAATGTATCAGCGAACGAACGAGGCTTGCAATATTGTATTGATCATACAGTCGAAGAAGGAAAGATAATTGAGTTAAGCTGGTATGGAAACAATCCTGTTGTGTTGCAATTAGGCGGAAATTTTCATTATAAAAGATTACAAATTATAAGTTCACAAGTATCTGCAATACCAAACGAGAAAAAAGAAACTTACGACTTTTTAACTAGAAAACAATTAGTAGAAAATTTGCTTACAACTATTGATTATAAGTCATTTATCTCAAATATTATTTCTTTTGACCAGCTGCCGGCTTATTTCGACCAAATCAGAAAAAATCAACCTAATAACGATTTTATAACTATAGTAAAATATTAAACCAAACTTAAAGATATGTATTTTGTAAAAATTAGAGAAAGCATGATGATTGCCCATTCCTTAAAAGATCCTTTTTTTGGACCGGCACAAAATGTTCATGGTGCAACGTTTGTTGTAGATGTAACATTTAAAACCAAAACTATAAACCAGCACAATGTTGTCATAGATATAGGTGTAGCCCATAAAGTGGTAAAAGATATATTGTCAAAACTAGACTATCAAAATTTTGACGACTTAGATGTTTTTAAAGGCAAACTCACTACCACAGAGTTTATAGCCCGATACATATATGATGAAGTGAGTTTAAGCGTAAAATCTTACTTTGAAGGAAAAATAAACGTTTCAATAAAAGAAAACCCAAATGCATGGGCCGGTTTTGATGAGGATTAGTACAGTAAAAAGCTTTGAAAAACACTACACTCTATAATTATTAACCAGAACAAGCAGCCTAATAAACAATTAAACAATATACTTTTATGATCGCAGTTGCTATTTATTTATTCCTTAATTTTTTGCTATTTGTTCCTTTGTATTTTTTCAATAAAGAAACCTCAACCTTTTTACCCATAAAACAAATCCTCAGAGAAAAAAGCTTACGATCAGTAATTGCCACATTATCAGGGCGAGTGAATAAAGACATATTCCGAGTAAACTTAGAATACACAATCATTATACTCTTGCTGTCCATATTCAAAAATTATATTAATTTTCAATATGTAGCTGTCCCATATCAAATATATTATATACTTACCTTAATTGTATTTTATTATCATTATAGTATTTATGGCATTTATAATACTTTTCCAGCTATTAATTCTGATTTTCAGCTCATCATCCAGGGTGTAAAAATCGCATGGGCTGGCTATAAAAAACAATTACTGCTAGGTATTTGTGGCTTTTTAATTTTACTAGTTCTCATAATTGAGTTAAACACAATTTTGCTGACAGAAATTCAAAACACCAATGCCATTATGTTAGAGATATTTGCATGTATTATTATAATCATAATTCTGAGGCATTTCTTTTTTCGTCATGCAAACTATATTTATTTGCAGAAAGAGAGTGATTTTGAACAATCTTCAGCCATGGAAATTCAGGCACTTTCATTTTTAATTAGTTCTAATATCTTTTTTAGTAAAAAAGCAAAGAGTGAGCTAGCATTAATACCTGAAATGTATAACAAAACGCAACTTATAATTAAGGCAGATCAGACGCTAAAGCAAAGTCCTAACATTTATTTTATAGCCCTTGAATCCTACGGTGCCATTTTATACGAAAATGAAGCATATACCCAACCATACATTGAATTATTGGAAACCTTGCACCAAACAATTAAAAATGATCAATGGCACTCTGCAACTTTTTTATCAAATTCACCTGTAAGTGGCGGAGGCTCATGGATGGCTTTTTTTTCAGTTCTCAAAGGAATACAAATAAAAACAGATTCTCTTTACCGTAAATTAGTTCATCTAAGGGATGAGTATCCTGTACAATCCATCTTTACCGTATTAAGAAAATTTCAATACAGCACCTTTTTGGTTTCAGGAATTGGAGGGTTTGAAAATTTAAAAGTACCATGGAAAGAAATTTTAGAATTTGCAGACGTACAAGATGTTGTTACCCACAAAGATCTTAATTATACTGGTCCTTCATTTATTTTAGAGTCAGCACCTGATCAATACTTTCTCAATCGGTCAATTCAAATCATGAAAGAAAAGAATCAGGGTAAGCCCCTCGCTTTTTTTGTAGAAACGCTCAATTCCCATTACGATTTTTATACCCCCACCGTAATCCTGGATCAATGGGAAGACTGCAATACAACTTCTTTAGAGCATTACAAAACAACAGATCCAAAAAACAATAACAAAGAGAACTACTTTGAAGCCATTAAATATCAGTTAAAGACCATTGAAAACTTAATTGTAAACGAACCGCAAGATACTATTTTTGTCATTTTCGGAGATCATCAGCCACCGATGCTAACAACGGATCAGAATTCTTTTAAAACGCCTGTACACATCATTTCAAAAAACAAAGATTTTATTGCATTATGGCATCAAAAAAAGTTTTCAAATAACCTCATCGTCGATATTGAAAAAACGCCAATCGTCCATCACCACGAATTAAAAAACTTATTTCTAGAATTCTTTTTGCAGCAATATTCAGTCTAAGGACATGCAATATTAGATCTTGGATATCATACTAACTGAAGCACTGATTCTGTCGCATCTATCAGAATCAAATACAAATGTTTAAGGAATTCAAAAGCTAAACTGCTAATTTACAAAATGATTTAAACATGGTCAACCTAGTCTAACCATTTGATTCTTTCTCAGCATATGCACAACTTCAATTCCACTCAATTTTCATATAGCTGATTCAAAACTTTTAAAGCCTAATCCGTTTTGTATACGCCATTTGATAAAACGATGATCGTGTTCAATAATATTATTGAGATATTTACACTGTCGGATCTTAATATTTGAGAACGAACGCTTGTTATAGACTCTGATAGCGGCAGTATTAGAACCGCTTTTATCAATATTAATTACTATCGGCCTGTAGTTAGTATTCATTTTGGATGAGCTTAAATTTATAAAGATAAAAGTTATTACCAAATGCGACAGAACCACTATTTTCTTACTTAAAAATTTGGCCAATAATTTTTCCAATATCAGCAAAATCATCAAGATTACTTACCGATCTTTTTTCTATAACCGTATTATCAATTTTTGAGAAAGGATAAATTAATAAATAATTGTTATTATGGAGTTTTTTATTCAAAATTTCAGGCACTTCTTTCATCTGAGGAAAATAAGAATGCATACCCCTGTCAGCCATTAGAATGATAAGCCCTTCATCTTCTTCAAGACTGCTTGCCATATTTTCAGCCTCCTGCCAGGAAGTTACAGCATTAAAAACAGCTTCAATATTTGCCTTTTTAATAATGCTTTTCAATACATCAAGAGTTTTATCGTTTGCATAAAAACTCATTTTAGCACCCGAGTTTTTTCCGATATTCCAAATCCTTAATAAACAATGGAAAAAACCTGGTTCGCGCTCCGCATCGGCAGGAATAAGAACAACATATTTTTTAATAGTTGACACTGGCTGGACCGCATGATAGATAATTAAATTTATATGTTTATTTTGCAGGTAACCGTTATAAAGATTATAAATAAAAGAGGGTGAAAATCCTTTTTCTTCTTCAAGACCAATGATCAGATCCGTAATATTCTGTTCTTTTACGACATTATTAACACCCGCAATTACATCATTGTCATGTCGTGTTATCGGATTTATTTTAACATCCGCAGCTGCGCCCATATTTACAGCTTCACCCAGGAGTTTTTCTGCATTTTTTGAAGACGACTCACTTTTTTCTTCATTAATCACATTAAGTGCGAAAATCTTGTCTTTATTACTTTTATTTTTTATAAGAAGTCCCAGATTAACCATTTTCTCAACAGTATGCTCATGATTTACAGCCAGCAGGATCTTTTCTTCTTCATCACCTGTACCCGCCGCAGTTTCTTCTTTATCAGCATCGGCAATCCTCTGGGCACTTGCCATTGATACAAAGGATGAAATAGTACAGGAAACCAGGATAAGTAGAATACTGCCATTAAGCACATGTTCGTTTAAAAGCCTCACAGGCTCGCCTGCTTCATTTTCAGATAAAATAATATTATATCCTACCATTACAGATGCAAGTGTCGCTGCTGCAGAGGCGGCGCTCATTCCAAAAATAAGCCTGCCTTCATCATCTGTAAAATTAAATGTCTTTTTAGTTAAGATAGCTGCTGCGTATTTTCCTCCTATTGAAGCAATAAGCATAATTGAGGCTACCCCCAGTGTTTCCCAGCTCTGGATAAAAGCGTTAAAATCAATCAGCATACCAACACTGATCAGGAAAAAAGGAATAAAAATAGCATTGCCCACGAATTCTACCCTGTTCATAAGTGATGAAGTGTGAGGTATAAGTCTGTTTAGAGCAAGACCAGCAAAAAATGCTCCGATAATGGCTTCTATTCCTGCCAATTCTGCCAGTAAGGCTGCAAGGTATATCATTACAATTACAAAAATATACTGCGAAATCTTATCTTCTACATTCTTAAAAAACCAGCGTGCTATGATGGGGAAAAGAAGTAAAACTACTAAAGCAAATACCAGCATGGAAGCAGATAATGTAACCCAAAATGAAGTACCTACTTCTCCCTGTGACATACCTACTACAACAGCTAATACTACTAGTGAAAGTACATCTGTAATCATTGTTCCGCCTACCGTAACATTTACTGCCAGCTTTTTTGCTATTCCGAGTTTACTCACCATTGGATATACAATAAGAGTGTGTGACGAAAAAAGACTGGCAAACAATACCGAGGTTAAGAGCGAAAAATGAAGTACATAATATC
This sequence comes from Flavobacterium sp. MEB061, assembly GCF_000834715.1. Taxonomy (NCBI): domain Bacteria; kingdom Pseudomonadati; phylum Bacteroidota; class Flavobacteriia; order Flavobacteriales; family Flavobacteriaceae; genus Flavobacterium; species Flavobacterium sp. MEB061. The sequence continues at coordinate 90,474 of NZ_JXQR01000002.1, forward strand.
CGCCTATAAGTCCCAGGGCAAATGGCACAATAAAGGTATACAGCGAAAAAGTGATACTCTTCCATTTATTTTTTTTAAAGTCACCCATGTCTATTTCCAGTCCTGCCAGAAACATTATATACAGCAGTCCTGTAGTACCTGTTACCACTACGCTGCTGTCTCTGGCAAGAACGTTAAATCCATTTGGACCTATAACGGCACCAGCTATAATGAGGCCAAGCAGATGCGGCACTTTTATTTTATTCAGTAAAAGCGGAATACATAAAATAATAATGAGTTCGATAAGGAATTTTAGCACTGGATCTTCAATAGGAAGACTGACGTGTTGTATACTTAATAACATAAATTATTTTTTTTGAGGAAGTGTAAGTTCTACCGCGAATCTGGCAGAACAGTTATCCTGTCCGGTAATAGTCTGCGTGCCTTTAATAATATTTTCTTTGATATCATCAAGAACCACATTCATTTTCACTCTGTTTTTAGAAACACTGTCACTGCTGAATTCAAGCATTATTTTATTTTTTAGGAATTTTGCCTTAAATACCCTGACCAGCTTTTTATTATTTAGAACATTCGTATAAGTTCCAGTAGAATCAGATACAAATTCCCAGGCTTCATTACGCTGGTCTCCTATAACGTACTGGCTGCAGTTTGATTCTCTGCACAGCATCTTACTGTTCCAGAGGCCTTTAATCGATTCCGGCCATTCCGTAATTAATTCAGCATTGTTATTTATAGTGTCTTTTAAAGCAAAGATGCTGTCGCGCATAGAGAGTAATGCATTATAATCTGCTTCTTTTTTTTCAAATTCTTCTTCCTTTAAAATTATAGCCTTTTCTCTCTTCAGCAGCTCCTGTTCTTTTCTGTTTTCGCATGAAATAAAAATACAGGCAAGAATTAATAATAGAGGTAATTGTTTCATAAATCTTTTTTTGGATATACAATTTAATCAAAATATACCGCTATACAAAATAAAAGAAACCTTAAAACAATAAGCTCACATTAAAGCTCATATAGAAAATAAGAATAAATCAGTAAATTTCAATTAAAGTAAGCCTACGAAATTAAAAAAGATTACAGTAAATTAGTTTAAAACTTACAACATCATGGTTATGTTATCGACAATCTAAACGAGTTTTGGGTAGACAATCAGGCATTTATATTGATGGCAGCCGTAGTCTATGTTATTGCGACAATTTTTCGAAAAGGAGTTGAAATCCAAAACGATAACGATTTAACAGTGTAAGCTATGCCAATAATTGTAAACCTGGATGTGATGATGGCAAAACGAAAAGTTTCTCTGAATGAACTTTCTGAAAGAGTTGATTTGACATTATCTAATCTTTCAATATTAAAGACTGGAAAAGCTAAGGCGATCCGCTTTAGCACCTTGGAAGCTATTTGTAGAGCTTTGGACTGCCAACCGGCCGACATCTTAGAATATGTTAATGATAAGTAAACAGCGACCACTGACAACCACTAACCGTAATCGCAGAGATTTAGGTAAATTTACGTTGTGATAATCAATATATCGATGTGGAACGAGAATTTGAGCGAAAAATGAAAACGGAATAATATCATTATCAGTAATTAATATATTACAATACAGTCAATAATAAAAACCTCCAAACTTTTTTGGAGGTTTTTTATTTTGTACTTTTAATAAGTTCGAATCAAAATTGAATTTAAATTCTGATAATTTATCACATCTGTAAATAGTAGTTCAATTATTTTATTTTAGTTGCAAATTGATCAATCGGCAGGCGGACTTTTGACATGGAAGCCAGATAATCGTTTGCAGTATCGCGATAGCCCAAAGAAATAATGACAGAAGCATGAAAATTCTTTTCTGACAAACCCAAAACATTATTAAATAACTCCGGATCAAAACCTTCCATAGGAGTAGCATCTACTTTAAGCTCAGCCGCTGCGATTAAGGCAGTTCCAAGGCCAATATAAGCTTGTTTAGCAGACCAAATCGCGTGTTGCTCGGGAGTTTGAGTGATAAAAAAAGAAGTCACTGCATCCTTTAAAGGATTTAGAGCTCCAACTTCCAAAGCGCGTTTTTTTTCCATCATTGCTACGTAATCTGCAATGTACTCGCTGGTTATATTGTTAAATGCAGCAAAAACAAGTAAATGAGAAGAATCCAAGATCTGAGTATTGAATGATCCCTCCGCTAATTTTTGTCGTATTTCAGGATTAGTTACCACGATAAGACGATAAGGCTGTATCCCGCAGGAAGAAGCGCTAAGGTTGATGGCTTCGATGATTTGGTCAATCTTGTCTTCACTAACCAGTTCATCTGTGTATTTCTTAACAGCATATCGCCATTGTAAATTTTTAATCAATTCCATATTTGTATAATTTTAATGCAAAGCTATATCAGTTATGTGTATATTTGTCACTAAGTGACAAAAAGTTATAGTGACAAATGGGTAACCACCTAAATAATATGGAACAGAAATTTGAACCAATAAAAGATTGCGCCCATAAAATATTGGCGATCAGCGATACAATGGATATTTTAAATGGAAAATGGAAAATGTCCATCGTTGCCTGCTTGTGCTATAAGCCAATGCGCTATTCCGAACTGCTGAATGAGGTTAAAGGTATTTCCGGCAAAGTGCTCAGTCGCGAATTGAAAGATCTGGAAATAAATGAGCTTATTGAGCGTAGAGTGTTAAGCACTGCGCCTGTTGCCGTCGAATATCGAATTACAGAGTACGGCAATTCGCTTAAAGATCTCACCAATACAATTGCTGATTGGGGATTCATTCACAGAAAACGCATCATTAGTAGAATGAAAAAGGATTGAGCTGTTTATCACTAGTTACTGCAGGTTGCCGTTGTACATTCCTTCGTCAAAATGGACTGCATCTGTTTGTGTGATAAACAATACAATATCGCTTGTTTTAACAGCCTTCAAAAAATCTACTAATCTATTAATTCTTTCTCATCAACTAAATCACAGGTGCAACATAACATTTTTGAAATCATAATTTCACTTTTTAAAGAAGGTTAATCTCTATAAATTCAACATAAAAACTGTTATAAGAATGACTAACTGTAAGCTTAGAATGAAATTATAAAAGTTTACTTTTATTCTCTTAAAATATCAATATTATTTCCAATGTATTTTACAGAGATATTTGTTTCCGCTTTTTCGAGACCAACACCGTTTGATTCATTAACCCAAACGATATTGAATACCCTGTTTTTAATTAACCCATTAAAGATTTTGCCTTTCCGTTTTCCAATTGTAAGGGTTTGTTTTTGCTCATTCCATTCAAAAGGTATAATCGAAAAAGCTCCTTTCTCATAGTTGTAATTTACTCCTTCATCTTCATAAAGTTCAAACTTGCCATCTGATCCTGTATATATTCTAATTTCAAGATTTTCAGCAGGCTTTTCATTTGCGTACTGTATTTTTTCACCCATTGGAATTACAGAACCCGATTTTACATATAGAGGAATAGTTGAAAGAGACGAAGCTGTTTGTATTGTTTGTCCGCCTTTATATTGTTTTCCCGTCCAAAAGTTAAACCATACTGATTGATTTTCTGGCAAGTAAACATCCCAGTTTTCCATACCTTCTGAAACAACTGGCGCCACAAGAAACGCAGATCCAAACATATACTCATATTTTTGCTGAAGTGCTTTCGTATCATTTGCAAAATCCATTATCAGTGGACGCATCAAGGTTCCGTTTTTAAATGTTATGTCTGCTGCTTGGGAATAAATATACGGAAGCAAACGATAACGAAAGTTTAAATATTTTAAAGATTCGGCTTCTACTTTCTCACCATATCTCCAAAACTCAGTATTTGTTTCATATCCATGTACTCTTTGTAGCGGAGAGAATGTAGCCAACTGAAACCATCTTAAAAAACGTTCGTGAAATTTAGTATCCGTAAATTGGCTTTTGCCCGGACGGAAAAATCCTCCTGCATCAAAAGTCCACCAAGGCAATCCTGTTATTGAATAATTTAATCCAGCAGTTAGCTGTCGACGTAGGGTTTCCCAATCGTTACCTACATCTCCAGTCCAAACAGCTGCTGCATAACGCTGTTGGCCTGAAAATCCGCTTCTGGTAAGAATAAAAACCCTTTTATCCGGAGCATCTTTACGAGAACCCTCATAAACTGTTTTTGTTACATACATCGGATACACATTTCGCATTTGCTCTCCGGGAATTGTTCCATTATTTATTTTTCTGTTTACCAAATCATCATTTTCCGGTTCAGTAGCATCCTGCCACCATGCATCAATTTCATAAGGTTTTAATAGTTTTTTACTAAAGTTTTTCCAATAATAATTTGCAGCATCAGGATTAAAAAAATCAACCCATTCTGTATTTGGGATATAGTATTTTTTGTTACTAAACTCTTTACCAAGAACACTTTCTTTATCAATTTTGGACCAAACGGAAAGCATTAGTCGCATATTCATTTGATGTAATTCTTTTACCATTGCAGACGGATCAGGATACATTTTTTCATCAAATTTCATCGAATTCCAACCGTATTTACCCCAATATTGCCAATCCTGAACAATTAAATCCATTGGCAATTTTTTCTCCCTGAATGCTCTGGCATTCTCAAGCAAATCATCTTGAGTAGTAAAACGTTCACGGCAATGAATATAACCCAATGCCCATATGGGCATAAGCGGAGCCTGTCCTGTCAGATTACGATAGCTTGAAATAACCTCATCTGAATTTCCGGCAAAAACGACATAATCCAATCTATCAGCGACAGGTGACCTAAAGACTGTTTCATTTGTAACTCTACGATAATACACTACGGGGAGATCATTTTTTTCTCCTGTAACTGTAATTTCGTGTTTACCCGCTGTTAGTTTAACCAATGTACTGGTTGTGGGCGGCAGCCAATGATTCTTAAAATTAAGAATCTCTTGACCGTCAATTGTCAATTGCCATTTTCTGGCCATTTTTTGTCCCACATCCAGCAGAATAGCGTATTCATCTGTATCTTTAATAGTGAAATTTCCGGTAAAAACACCGTCCTGACGAGTTTCCTTTTGTGTTCCGTTGGTAGTCGTAACAGCAACAGTTATCGCTTCCCCACTTATACCTGCAGGCTTTAATTTAACAATACTATCAGCAGGATTAAAATCAGTAAGACCATAATTATGCCATAGCAAACCATAACCTTTGCTTGACATTATAAATGGAATAGCAATTTGTGTATTCACTTGGGTCAGTCTTCTGGGTAATCCCTTAATATTTAAATATCCGTCCTGAAACTGACCTGTTCCAAAAATATATTCGTCGGGTAAAGTGCTAAAACCTTGTTCAACAATTTGGCAAGGTACACCTTGTACTGAACTTGGTTTCAAAATACGACTATCAGGTTTCTCGCTAAGAAAAACTTTTCCCTCATGGTCGCGATAAGACAATGCTCCAGTCTTTTTATCTACTGCAATAATCATTTTTGATATAGCAATTTCAATTAGTGAGTTGGATTCAGAAACCTTAAAATCAGGTACTTTAACTTTCGAAGTAAAAACTAATTCAGGAATTTGATTTTTCATTTCCAAGCCATACTGAATCCTTACGGTATTTTCGGTTAGAGGACTTAAATGCAGTTCACCTTTCTCGAAAGCTATAATTACTTTATCTTTATATTTCTTATAGCTCTTAACCACTTGTCCAATACAAAATATTGGAATCAGGAAGACAAATAGAATGGTTATTTTTTTCATTTAATCTTTATCTAGAATTATAAAACAAAATCAATTTACATTATGATAAAATTTCCAAAGCATTCGCATAAGAAGCTTCTGGTTTTTGATTTGGAAAATATACTTCAAGAGAATTTGAATTCTGCTTGAATTTCAGTTTTTGTCCTGTACTAACTAGTCTAATCTCTCTTATTTCCTCTATATGATGTAGGTTAGATTTACCCAGATTTTTAATAATTGCAGTACCGCTTTCCGGCCATGCCATTACAGTAGCATAAAGTATTTTATCTTTTTGAACAAAACGAATATCTTCTGATGTAAAGGGTTTTCCTTTTCCTTCATTAAAACCTTGAGCGGTTAAAGCTCCGGCGCTGCCTAGCTGAGGGCCTTCGCCAAATATTTTCCAAGGACGAGTACCATAAATACTTTTGCTATTTAGTTTCATCCAAACACCAATTTCTTTTACAATCTGTCGTTCTAATTCGTCGATACTTCCATCTCCTCTTACTGGAATATTAAGCATTAAATTCCCATTTTTACTTACTGCATCAATCAGGGTATGAATAACTGTTTTAGCTGACTTATATTGCTTCCTTTCGTAAACCCCACGATCATAATGCCAGTTACCAAGACAAGTATCTGTCTGCCAAGGCAAAGGTTCAATATCGTTACCTTGTCCTTTTTCGATATCCCAAACCAAGGCTTTTTTTTGCTGTGCATCTAATATTTTACCTGTGATTACCGCTTGAACGGTTTTATTTTTTTGGAGACTTTTGTTATACATGTGTGCCGCAATACGTAAACCTGCATCGCTGACAGGCCACAATGGTAATGCGGTATCGTCAAAATAAATCATATCAGGATTATATTTGTCAATCAAATCAATGGTTCGATCATAAAAATTCTCCATGTAAGCTTCCGAAGGCTTTGCTACTCCATTTCCCCAATTCCATTGGCCGTGTATCGCACCATTATCGGAGCTTCTTTCGCTTAATGGATGATTTTGGGCATATAATTCCTGAGGATCTAAACCTTCCCACCAAGTTCCTTTTCCATCGGCTTTAGTCAATTTTCCATCATAGGGCACTCCTGCTAAAGATCCATTTTTGTCAGAACGCTGAGCAGTTTCAAACCAAGTCCAGGCATGTGCTGCGTGAACACTAACAGCAAAAGGAAGACCTGCTTTGCGAGCGGCTTTTTCCCATCCTGCTATTATATCTTTTTTTGGACCTACTTTCGTCGAATTCCAATTCGGTTGATATTTACTATCATACAAATCCAAATTATCATGGTGATTCGCCATTGCCATAAAATATTTGGCACCCGAATCCTTATATAAATTAACCAGCTCTTCTGGATTCCAGTTATCTGCTTTCCAGACATTGATCACATCTTTAAAACCAAATTTTGAAGGATGACCGTATTTTTCAACATGATATTTATATTGCCAGGAATCTTCCTGATACATTCCTCTTGCGTACCAATCACCTGCTTCTGGCTCACATTGAGGTCCCCAATGCGCCCACATTCCAAATTTAGCATCACGAAACCAATCAGGCACTTGGTATTTTTCAAGCGAATCCCAAGTAGGTTCGAAAGGTCCTTTGAATGCAGAATTGTTAAAAATATTGATTTGTCCTAATAAAGGTGACAGATAGAGTCCAGCCAGGGCTGTTGTACCCAATTTTAAAGCATTTCGTCTGTTCATATTTTTATGATTTTATAATATTTTATATATTTCCGACTTCACCAATCATTAAAATAAGCTCATAATTTAATATTATGACATATATTTAATATATAAATTTTATTATTAGTTTTTTTTATTATTAATTTTAAAACAATTAACAACAAATATATTAATCTATTTATATATAAATTTTATTCAAAAACGACCTTTTATTATTCAAAAGCGGTATTTTTTAATTATAATGTTATTATGTCCAACAATACTTTTAAATATTCTTTTTCATTATTACATATTGATTATGTAAAACTTAATCATAATTGGAATTATAATAGTGTGATTAGTCCCTATTATCGAATTTATTATATAGATGAAGGAAATGGATTTATTTCTGACAGTTCAACCCGTTGGGCTTTAGAGCCAGGTTACCTGTATCTTGTTCCTAGTTTTACAATTTGTAATCTAAGCTGTGAGGTCTTTTTGAGTCAGTATTTTATTCAGTTTTTCGAAGAATCTCCTGATGGAATTTCTTTGTTCAACAATAATAGAAAAGTAATAAAATTAGCTAGTACAGAACTTGATGTAGCACTCATAAAAAAAATGCTGTATAATAATCCTGGAAGAGGAATCAATAGATCAGACAATCCTAAAGTATATGAAAAAGAAGCTTTTTATAAAGAATACCGCTCGCTAAATGATACAATGAAAACACATCTAAAGTTTGAAAACCATGGTATTCTTCTTCAATTAATTTCCAGATTTTTAAGCACAAAAGACTTTAGAACATTCAAACCCCAGGTTACATCTCCTAAAATATTAGATACGATGAGTTATGTACAGCTTAACATAAGCGAAAATATTACGGTTTCTCAGTTAGCCCGAAGAGTAAATCAGAATCAGGATTATTTTTCCAAACAATTTCTGACTCATACAGGACAAAGACCCATGAAATATATCCATGAAAAAAAAATTGAAAGAGCGCAATACCTCATCGCAACCAGTGATAAAACATTTTTGGAAATCGCTTTAGACACCGGATTCTCGAACTTGCCTCACTTTTCAAAAATATTCAAACAAATAGTGAGCCTGACTCCGGGAGAATATCGCTATCAGAATAATAAACCTTCTATGTGATTCTCTCCATATACATTCTATAAGGTCTTTTTTATTTTGTAAGTTGCTATTCTAGCAAAAAGATATTATTCACAATTAGACAAATCACATTATTTTAGTGATTGCCACAGTGGTATTTTAAAAAACAAAAAAGCTAGTATTAAATAAAAACTGTCGAATTTAGATTTGAATATCTATTTGATGTGGGAAACAGTTCCAGCATCAAAAGTGTCTTATTTTATTTGTATTTAATAGAAATGTTTAAGATTCCGACGACTGTTTTATTGGGAAAAAAACAGTAAAACCAACTCCGGCTCCTTTTACGGATTTAGCAACGATGGTTACCAAATGTTTTTCGATAATTCTTTTGCAAAAAGCCATACCAATACTAATCTTATTAAACTGTTCTGACCTTTGCAGGATCTGAAACACCTTGGAGGAATCAGTAAGAAAACCTTCTCCATTATCCAGATAGGTTATTCAATTTTAGAAACGCGAAAAAACGTATCATGCAGCTTTGCATCTAGGTTTATAAAAAAAAGCATCTGTTAATACAGATGCTTTTTTTATACATTTTGCAGGATATTAAAGCACAACTACATTTACTGCGTTAGGCCCTTTTTTTCCTTCTGTTACTTCGTAACGCACTTCATCGTTTTCACGAATACTTTCTGAAAGACCTGAAGCGTGAACAAAAATTTCACTTCCGCCATTTTTTGGTGTTATAAATCCAAAACCTTTTTCTTCATTGAAGAATTTTACTGTACCTTCTTGCATATTAAATTATTTATAAAGGGATAAATCTAAGCAATTTAATTGTGTACAACTAAAAAGATACCAGATAATATTTAGGATATTGAAATTATATAATAATTTCAATAAATTATGTAAATATTGTAAATGACACAAAATATAATTCTGGTTCAGGACTTAAGGATCTAATCCTGTTCAATCTTACTAAAAACGGAAGAAAAAAATTACTCGCTCATAATACAAAAGAGCCGTCCGGCAAGACAGCTCTTTTTAGTCTACAAATTCTATAACTAATTCAAATTTAAAGAAACATAAGATTTTCTTTTAGAGACTATTAAAATCAAAGTGAAGAATTGCCGTTCTTATAGTGCTAAAATGCTATTTTGAAGCATTCTGATCTGTTTTAGGCTGCATAACGACTTCGACTTTATCGGCGTTTAGCAATACTTCAGCTGCATATTTTTTAATATCTTTTACCGAAATAGATTTGATCAATTTCTCATATTCATTACTGCTTAAGAATTTATCATTGGTTTTCAACTGATCAACGATCGTGTTCATCCAATAAGAATTTGACTTAATATTCTGCTGATTGCTTTTTATCAAATCTTCTTTTATATCTGATAAATCTTTATCCGAAACGTCATTTTTTGTAATAATGTCCAGTTCGTCATATACAATTTGAAGCAGTTTACTGTCTTTTTCAGGATTACAGTCAAAGCTTACGCGAAGTGAAAAAACCGGAGATGGATTTTTAGACAATGAACTCTGCGTTTGTACACCATAACTTCCGCCCTCGTCTTCTCTAATTTTGTCCAAATAACGTTTGTCTAACAATTGAGAAAGCATATACGCCATAATTTGGTTTTTCTCTGAAAATGCTGCATTTCTATTTTCCAGATGTACATAAATACTCGTTTTAGGAACGCTCATTTCTCTGATCAGTTTTTCTTTTACAAACCCTTTTGCTGTTCCAATTTTATGATCTATAAATTTTTCCTGAGTGTGATTTCCTGCTACATTTCCTAAATATTTATTGATTACTTCAAGGTCATTTTCAGCAATATTTCCAACAAAAACAAAAGTAAAATCAGAAGCATTTGAAATACGCTCTTTATAAATTTTAGAAGCCTCATCAAATTTCAGTTCTCCAAGATTTTCTTTGCTTAAAAGAAATGTTCGTTTACTGTGATTAGTGTCCAACAAAGCAATCGTATCGCCAAATATTTTACTATTGTTTTCCGTTACATTTTCAAGTGCATCTCCATAATAATCAATGATTCGTTTGTATGCCGTAGTTTCAAATCTTGGATTTTTAAAGTATAAATAAGTCAGTTCTAAAAGTGTTTCCAGATCTTTTTTAACGGCACTTCCGCTGAATCCTTCATAATGTTCCCCAATAAACGGACTCACTTTAACTGTTTTTCCTGAAAGCTGTTTTTGTAAATCTGTCACTTTAAAATCACCCAAGCCAGAGTTTTTGGCTAAAACCGTTGCAATCTGTGAAGACGGCAAATCTTTTTCGGGCAATAAAGAAATTCCACCCGGACTAAAAGCTGAAAAAAGAATCTGGTCCTGCGCCAAAGTTGTTGGGTAAATAATTACTTTGGCTCCATTATCTAAAATATATCCTTTTGCTTCTTCAATTCCTTTAATTTCAAATCTCTTAACAATTGGTTTCTCCGTAAGGTTATCTGTTACCAAAGCAGTATTTGCAACTGTTTCGGTGTAAGGTTCTAACTTTTGCTCTTTTACTTTTTTTATTACCGTAGTATAATCTGTTTCAGTTGGATAGGTAACATTTTCTTTTTCTGGTCCTGAAACGGTTAAAACCTGATTTTTTTCTGTTGGAAGTGCACGAAACACTTTATTGATTTCATTTACGTCTACATTAGCCAAAGTCGTTTTTACAAACGCTGCTTCGTCTTCTAAACTCATTACAGGCGAAGCTTCTAAAAAGTAATTCTGCAATTGCGAAGCCCAGTTTTCATTACTGATCTTATCTTTATTTTTTAACTGATTTTCATAACCCGTGCGCATATTTTCTTTTACACGGTCCAGTTCTTCTTTTGTAAAACCATTTTGAATGGCACGCTCATATTCTGTATAAGCCTGTTGAAAAGCTTCTAATAATCTTCCGTTTTTAGGATTTACCGTTAAAGTAAAAAAAGACGTTAAGCGTGTCAAACCAGAATAGCTCAAACCTGCTCCCAACAAAGCCGTTTCATTATTTACGGTATATTCTTTAAGACGATTATTCATCATTTGCAAAGCCAGTTGTTCTGCAATACTATTTTCAAATGCTGCAAGATCCTGGACAAGCGGTTTATTCTTTTTAAAGTTTAATGAAATAGATGTTTTCTGCGCTTCTTTGTCTACAGCTAGTTTATACAACAATTTATCATTGTCGGGAATAGTCTCATAAGTTCGCTCTGCAGCATTTGAAGGCATCGGAATTGAACCCATTATTTTCTTCACCTTCTCTTCAATTTTTGCAGGATCAATATCTCCCACAATAATTACGGCCTGATGGTTTGGCAGATACCATTTTTTATAATAATCTCTCAGTTGTTTGTATTTAAAATGCTCTATAAGATCCATGTCTCCCAAAACATCTCTTTTTCCGTATTTTGAACCGTTGTAAATGATAGGTTCAAGCTGCGAACCAATTCTTAAATCGGCATTTCTTCTTGTACGCCATTCTTCGTGAATTACTCCTCTTTCAGCATCGATCTCGGCATCTTTTAAAGATAAAAAACCAGACCAATCGTGTAAAACATATAAACACGAATCTAATAACGCAGGATTTTTAACCGGTACATTACTTAGATTATAAACTGTTTCATCATGCGCAGTATAAGCATTAATGTCACGCCCAAACGTTACACCGTGTTTTGCGAGCATATTGATAATGCCTTTCCCTTTAAAATGCTCCGTTCCGTTAAAAGCCATATGTTCCAGAAAATGCGCTAATCCGTTTTGATTGTCATCTTCTAAAATGGCACCCACATTCTGAACGAAATAAAAATCGGCTCTGTCTTTAGGCCATTCGTTATGCAGAATAAAATATTGCATTCCGTTGTTTAAAGTGCCATGAACTACATCTTTCCGCAGTGGAATTGTAGTTTTAAACTGCGCTGAAACCTGAGTTAAACCCAGTATTATAAAATGCGCCAGAAATAGTTTTGCTTTCATTTTGGTTGATATTTTTGTTCTTCTTTGATTGATTTATTCTTGAATTGTAATTTGAAAATGGTATAGGAAATTCCTGCTGTTGATTTGAAGGTCTCAAAAGAAACCTTCAAATGACAGTCTTTGGATTATAATAACATACAGGCTTGTACTACATCCAGTCTGGTTTTGCTGCACCTTTTAGATAATAATCAAAATACTGCTGCATTTTGATTGTCCAGTCTTTTTTGTTTGCGGCATCTTCAAGCGTATGTCCTTCTTTTTTGTAGTTCACCAATAAAGCATTTTTCCCTAAACGACGAAGTGCAAAAAATAAGGATTGCCCTTCCTGATAAGGCACAGCGCGGTCATTATCATTATGAAAAATAAGTACGGGGGTTTTTATATTCTTAGCAGAAAAAATCGTGGAATTTTTAATATACCCGTCCAGATTATCGTATAAAGAACTTCCCATACGGTATTGATCGGCTTCGTATTTAAACATAGTCGAAATACCATTTGATCGCATAACAGGATAATTGGCCGTAAAATTACTTACTCCGGAACCTACAATTGCACAGCTGAAAATATCTGATTTTGTTAATAAAAATGATGTTTCGTAACCGCCAAAACTATGTCCCTGAATCCCGATTTTTCCTTTTTCGGTAATGCCTTTTTCAATTAAATATTCAACACCGCTGATTACGTCATTGTAAACACTGTTTCCAGGATCTCCGTAAGTGTAATGTACGTCTGGCTGAAAAACAATATATCCCTGGCTCACTAAAGTTGGAATATTGATGTTTGATGTACTAACCTCAGGAGCTTGATAGACATTAAAATCTTCCGTATGTTTTTCGTAAAAATGAACGATAACAGGATATGTTTTTTTACTGTCATAATTGTCCGGAAGGTAAAGATTACCTTGATTTTCTTTTCCGCTAAAGCTTTTCCATGTCAATACTTTTGAAGTTCCCCAAGCATATTCTTTTTGCTGCGGATTGATATCGGTAATTTTTTGCTGAGATCCAAAACTAGCCGTTCCCCACCATAAATCCGGAAAAATAGTATAACTTTCTTTTGTAAAAAGTATGCTTGAATCATCCCCTGAAACAGTTTCAATTTTTACATTATAATCAGGATTTGCAAATACCTTTGTTATAGAATTGTTATTGGTTAATTTGTAAACTCCTTTGGATTTATGCACAATATCAAAACCTATTAAAGTAATTGACTTTCTATTGTCTAAATCGCCAATAAAACCATTTTCGTTATAACGAAGTTTTATATTGTTTTTTCTTCCATATCCCTGCGTTATAGAATAAGCCTTTTTTTGATTGGTAAGATCAACTGCCCATAAATCAAACTCATCATAGAGAACAACTGTATTTCCGTTGTTTAACCAGCCTGCGATACCAAATGCAGTATTACTGGATTTCATATCTACATCATCATCAGAAACAGGGTAAGGAATTTGCGAACTTATGTTTTTAAATTGCTTAGAAGCGCTGTCAAAAACAGTCCATATTTTTTCTTTTTCATCATAAAAAATAGCAAAACTTCCCGGCGGATTCCAGGATATACCGCCAAAAACTCCTGTCAGCACTTTTGTAGATTTTCCAGTTGAAGCATCAATCCAATAAATATCATTGCGTTCGTTAAAAGTCCAGTCTACTTCTATTGTGTACGGTTTTTTATCAATTGCAAAAATGTCTTTAAAATTACCCGATTCAGGGATGATTACCTGATCAAATTCGCCAGTTGAAGCTACTTTAATAACTTTCTTGTTTTTTATATCATAAATAAACTTTGGTTCGCTTGGAAGTGTTTTTGAATTTCGCAGCATTTCTTGTCTGCGTTCCATACTTCCCTGATTGGATCTCCAAATTTCAATATTTGATCTGGCAATCTGGGTATTTTCCTGACGCTTATTAGAATTCACCAACAATACAATAAAATTGCTGTCTTCATTTAATCCGTAAGCTGTTTTTGAAATTGAAAAGTCAGGATCGTTTAACGCAATATCATCATAATTAAACACTGGTTTTGTTGAATTTTGAGTCAGATTAAAATAATATACCAAATTGAAATCGGTGCTGTTACTGCCTTTTAGCGTAAAAGTACCGCCATCTTGTTTTTCATTTAATTGAAAATCACCAAAATCAGCTGCTTTTCCGCTGTAAACAGTTTCTTGTTTACCGCCTGGAATTCCGTGTTTTAAATAGGCTTTGTCTTTTTCTATTTGCACATATACAATCGCCTGGTTTTTTAAAAAACGAGATGATTTTACGTTGTTTACAGAAATACTGTCGTTACTTTCTAAATTGTAAAAAACCACACGCTGTAGAAAAAAATCTCCTTTAACAGCTTCTGGGCGTGAATAATACAATAAATCTGTTCCGTCAAGAGTATTGGTATAATGCTTGCTTTTCCAAAGTTTTTTTACACCTGTTTTTAGATTTTGCAAAAGCGTACTGTCATTTTTGCTGTACTGAATCCAGTCTTTTTTCCCAATGAATTTTAAATCACTAATATCATTCAACACCAAACGTTTTCCTTTTGGAGCTTCCTGAATAATGGTTTGTTTTTCATTTTCCTTTTCTTCATCCTGAAAAACGGAACTGTAAGAAATCCATTTACCATTGTATGACAAAGATTTATTGCTAATTCTTTGCCATGATTGATAAGCCGCTTCGTCGACCGTTTTTTTCTGTGCAGATAAACTATGTACACTCAGTGCGAGTGTACATAGCAAAAGTATATTTTTCATATTTTTTTGATTTTCAAAAAGAAATTACTCTTTCTTTAAAGCATTAATCACTTCTGTAAGTTCATCAACAAGCTGACCTGGATTTCCTGAATATCCTTCGGAAGTAAAACGAATCTGCCCGTTTTTGATCACCACTTTTCTTGGAATCCCGCTTGATTTAAAGATCGCTGCGTATTTAGAAAACGATTCGTTATTCGTTCCGCCGCCTTTTTTCATTAAATCAAAATAAGTATCCAGTTTTAATCCTTTTTCTTTTAAGTAAGCCAATGCTTCTTTTTTGTATCCTTCTTTGGTTTCCTGCGTACTGATAAAATAAACCTCAACTTGTTTGTCTTCTTTGAAGTTGTTTACCAATTGCTGCATTGCCGGAAATGCTTTTTTACAAGGTCCGCACCAAGTCGCCCAAAAATCAATTACGATAATTTTTCCACTGTCCAAAGCCAGCTGTTTTGCTTTTCCGTCTGCTGTCTGCACTTTAATCGCCGGTGCGGGAACGGGATTCATTAAAGCAATTTTTTCTTCAGACTTGTTTTCTTTTTTCAACTGCTCTAAATAAGCAGGAAAATCAGCTTCTTTTTTTCCTTCTTTTAAATACGCTTCTTTTAATTTAGCAGTTAACGCTTCTGATAAAGTATTGTTTTTTGCTGCATTTTTTAAAACTTCGACAGTCGGTTTGTTTAAGGCTTCTAAGGCTCTTACATGAATGTCGTTTATACTTGCTTTTTCGTAACGTTTTGCAAATGGCAGCAATTCAAAAGTTTCTAAAACTTCTTTGTATTTTTTCAGCATGTCGTACATACGAATCTGAATCACTAATTCGTCGTTAAGTCTATCTTTAGCATTTTCATTTGCCTGATTTGGAGACCAGTAAATTCCCTGCATGTATGATAAGTCGTTTACTTTTTGCTGCATCAGTTTAATCATAGGCACAGCCATTGTTTCTATAACCGCAGGATCTACCACTTTCAAATACAAAGCTTTAGAAATATTCTGGTGATAAGCATCGTTTAGATTAGCAAAATTCATGGTTGGAATTAAAGCTAAAATACTTTTGTAATCTTTGATTTCAAAATAATATCCAAATTGCGTTTTTACAATATTATCATAGAAGTACTTTTGAGAATCTGGCACATCAGAAGTGTATGGAAAATCAGTTAAAAACTGCGTTATAACTTTGTTTTTCTCTGCAGCATCTGCAATTGGCATAATTTTTTGATACGCTTTAAATCTTTGAAAAGCGCCTTTCGGAAATTGTTTTTGGATTACAGTTTCAAGAGAATCTGATTTAGGCTGATCTTTTAGCTCAAATTTGTATAAATTGTAAACTTTTAGAAAAACTTCCTCAGGCTGGCCGTTCATTTTCTTTGTGAAATCTCCTAAAAAATGATGTCCTAATGCATCAAATTTTTCTGGTTTCTGAGCCTTTAGTACTTTAATGTACGTATCAATAAATTTTGGAAAATTGTTACCGTGATCTGCTACTTCTTTTTTTAACCAATATTCCGTAGCATCTCCATCTATCGTAAAGTCTTTAAAATAACCGCCAAATTCAGAATTGAAATCCTTGTTTCTAAAAGTTGCCCAGGCTAAATCTGCTCCCGGCATTTTTACTTTTGGCTCCTTAAAAACAACCAAAAGATAACCGGTGTCTTGTCCCGTATCTGTAACTAAACCGTTATCTGTATTTCCATAAAATTTGAAAGCCATAAAGCCGCAGTTTTTTGGAACGGTGTATTCTACATTCCAAACAGCGCCGTTTTTCTTCATTTTAAGATCCTCGATTTCCCATCTGTAATCATTAAATACGTAGGCATAACCATTGATTTCTTTGATGTTTTCCAAAGGCCCGCCTTTTGCATCGTAAGTCATATTTAAAGCCATTCCCGGAATTGGAACATCTACCATTCCTTGTAATCTGGATTTAACTTCCTGAGCAGAAATCTGTATGGTAAAGACGCAGAACGCCAATACCAAAAATTTGATATTCATTATTTTTTTTAACATTGTTGTTGTTTTTAGTTCCCCAACTCTGGGTTTAAATCAATATAATTTTGATTGATTGGAAATACATATCCGTCGCTATTAGGTTCCAAATTATAAGTCTGTCCCTTAAAAACTCTGGTATATGTTTTTTGATAAAGGGGATCCAGATTTAATCTTCGCTGATCAAACCAACGGAAACCTCTGCCTATAAATTCTTTTTGTCTTTCAATCAGCGCCAGGTCCAGAGCCTCTTTACTTGTTCCGGCAGAAACCTGGTAAACCGTACCCGATTTGTAACGTTTTGCCCTTACAATATTCAGGTTATCAATTGCTTCTTGTGTTTGTCCTAATCGGGCGTAACACTCGGCAGAAATTAAATACATTTCCGGCACCGATACTCCAACGTTAATTCCGTTAGTATAACTATATCTGGTCATACCAAATCCTCTACCCGTGTAAGTAGGAAAAAAATTGCTGCCTGCTATTGTATAATAATTGTAACGCAAATCATTGCTGTCAAAACTATTTAATAAATCATTTGATAAAGGAGATCCGTCATAAGTAGTCAACAAGGTTTTTGAGAATATAACTTCGGGATTCTGAACCAAAACGGGATAGCTGTATGCTGTAGCTAATTCTTTAAAATCTATCAAACCGTTTTGCAAAGCCAAAGCTTTTTGTGCATTATCCAGACTTAATTGGTAAGAGCCCATATAAAGATAAGTTCTTGCCAATAAAGCATAAACCGCTCTTTTTGACGGCAGGACATTAAATGGTGCTGCATCCTGAATATCATTATCCAAAGCACTTTTTAAATCTGAAATAATTTGATCGTAAACCTGACCCACCGTACTTCTGTCTAATTTTGAAAATAATTCGGGTTTTAATAACAATGGAACTGCTTTTGCAGAATTATCTGAAGCCGGATCAAATTGCGGACTATACGTATTTACCAGTTGTAAATAGGCAAACGCTCTGTGAACAAAGGCTTCAGCATAGATTTCTTTTTTTTCTGCGTCACTTCCGTCCTGACTTCCCATTACTCCGTCAATAATTACGTTGCTGTAATAAATAGCCTTATATAAACCGTTCCAGTCTGAGTCACCCTGAGACGGATCGTATATTTTGTCCTGCCAGGTATAAGCATTAGACCAAATAGTCGAAACGCTATTTTGGTAGGTTGTTGGAAATTCTGCATCGGCGCTCGCAAGCAGATAAATTCCTCCTGCAACAGTCATGCTTTCATAATTGTTCGCCAAACCTCTGTAATCAGATGTATATTTTAAGATTCTGTTGTTTCCAACGGGTTCTACTTCGACATAATCTCTACAAGAGTTTAATAAAAGTACCGGCAGGAAAATATATAGTGTGAATTTTAGCAATTTCATAAAATCTATTTTTTAAAATTAAAAACTACAATTAAACTGTAAAGTATAATTACGCTGTGGTGCAAGTGTATTATAGTTATTATTTGATAAATATTGAGGATCAATACCCTGGTCATTTTTAACCCATAATAAACCTAAATTTCTCGCTGCAAAATTGAAGCTTAACGACTTTATAAAAGTTTTTGCCAGCCATTCTGAAGGAACATTATACCCTAATGATATTTGCTGTAATCGAATATTATCTGCAGGCAGCACATTGATATCGGCCATTTGATAACGATTTAAACTATTAAAACTAATATTAGTTAATCCCGGAACATTGGTAACAGCTTCGTCTCCGGCTTGTCTCCAACGATCTGCAATAAGTTCGTCTTTTGCGACAGCACCATATTGAGCACCAGAATAAGTAGGATAGTTTTGTAAAACTGTGTTTCTAAACACATGCCCCATGAAATACGTAACCTGTACACCCAATGTGAAATTATGATACGAGAAATCATTCATTAACCCACCAAAATAAGGCGCAACGGTGGTTCCCATATATTTCAGGTCATCCGGAGAAACATTCGCGATACCTTGGGAAGCATTTATAATTGTACCATCTTTTTTAGAAACGGTAGATTGTCCTGTTTCATCCAGACCAGCCCACTTATAAGCGTACAGGTATCCTATTGTTTCACCCAATATCGGACTTGAACCAAAATACTGGTTTGTAGATGTAGCCTTAAAACGAGAATCTGTTACTTCGTTGGTATTATACGCAAAATTGAAATTACTGTTCCATTTGAAACCTTTGTTAATAATAAGTCCTCCAATATTTACATCAACTCCGTGTCCTTCAAGTGTTCCTGTATTGTAATTTAAATAAGACCAGCCATAGGTTGGATTATAAGGTATATTGGTTAAAATATCTTTTGATTTTTTGTAATAAAGATCAACACTTCCGCGTAAGCGATTATTAAAAACGCCATAATCTAAACCAAAATTAAGAGTCGATGTTGTTTCCCATTTAATTTCAGGATTTTCCGGTAATGAAATAGAAGCTGTTGGCAATTGCGTATTAAAATCAATAGATCCAACCGAAATGATAGCACTTTGACTTCCGAATCCGCCGCCGGGTGCACTTCCCGATTTACCATACGTAACTCTTGCCGATAAATTGTCTAGCCAGCTTACTTCTCTTAAGAAAAATTCTTTATTAATATCCCATTTACTTCCCACGGACCATAATGGTAATGCTCTGTTTTTTCTGGAAGCTCCAAGTAAATTATAATCATCAAAACGTACACTTCCAGATATGTGGTATCTGTTCATAAAATCATAAGACCCTAATCCGTAATATGATAAATAACGGTCTCTGTATTTACTGATGCTATTATCTGAAGTTCCAATGTAAGTCTGCCAACCATAGATCGTAGTATAATATGTTGTCGGGTTTACAGATTGTGATGAATTTGTATCGGTATTATAGCCATAATATCTTTGGCTTGATCCTTCCCTACGCTCTTCTCTGATTTCTGAACCGGCTAAAAAGTGCAATCCATTATTTTCATTGAAATTCTTATTGATATTCATTTGAAAACGCATGCTTTGAGATTCATTAGATGTAGTCATATTATACAAATATGCTCCAACTGGTATACCATAAACCAATTTGCCGGCAGTATCTACTGAGGTCGCTTCATTGATCATATTTCGAACATAATAACTGTCCTGCTCGCTCAAAGATTTGGTTTTGTTGCCAATTGAAGTATACATTCCAGATGCTTCAAAATTCAGCCAATTGTTTACTGTAGCTGTTAAACTGGCATTCAATCTTATGTTGGCTCCTTTTGTAATTACATTCGAATAATTTAATTCATCCAAATAATTATAAGACCATGGCAGATATCCTTGGCTTTCAAATCCTTTTGCAACTTCTGGTCTGAAAAGAATATAACGGTCAACACCATTTCCATTTTCATCGGCAATCATGTCATAAGGACGCAATGCGGTTGATGAAACATTGGATAAGGCTTCATTGGCAACGGTATTGGCCTGAAAACTGGAAGAAACGTAATTTATTCCTGTGTTTAATTTTAAAAAGCTTTTCAGCTGAAAGGAATTATTTAAGGTTACATTATATGATTTCGATTGGTTACCTCTCATGGCAGCCTCATCTTTATTATAACCCAAAGACAAGTAATAGGTGCTTTTTTCACTTCCGCCGCTTACAGACAAATCATATTGCGTGGTTAATGAGTTTCTTAATAAATATCTGCCAATCTGATCCAGATTATCATTTTGCGAAAGCTTATTTAGCAATTGATCTCTCTCTGATATTGAAATTGTTCCTCTTTTTTGCTGAAACATAATTTCCTGAGCAGCGCTGGGATTTTTACCTTGCCAATTGCTGATATCGTCTGCTGCAAATCCGCCATCAACCAAATCTTTTTCATAGTCAATATACTGAGCTGTATTCATGACACGCAATTTGCTCAAATCGATTTTATCACCTACTGTAGTTGTTGTGCTGAAATTGATTGTAGGCTCTGCTTTTTTACCTTTTTTTGTTACTATAACAATTACACCATTGGCAGCACGAGAACCCCAGATAGAAGCTGCAGCGGCGTCTTTTAAAACTGTAATACTCTCTACATCGTCCGGATTAATGTAACTTAAGATCGATTGTCCGGGAACTCCTCTTTTGCTTAAATAGAAATCACTTATAGGCTGAGGAAAACCATCGATAACGATAAGTGGAGAATTTGCTCCATAACTATTTGTTCCTCTAATGGCTATATTACCTGTTCTTGGATCTACACTTACCCCCGCCATTTTTCCTTCCAGTCTCGATGCAATATCTACTGTAGGGACTTGTGCAAGTTCTTTTGCACCAATAACTTCAAAAGCTCCTGTTACTCTTTCTTTAGGAATATCGGTGTAACCGTTTGAGGCTACTACTTCAACTCCTGTTAACTCGGTAACATCAAGACTTAAAATAACTTTTATGTTTCTTTGATTGTTAATGGCAATTGTTCTCGGTTTATAACCTAAATATTCAAAACGAAGTGAATCATTGGCCGCTAAAGTTACTCGGAAATCACCTTTTTCGCGGGTAATATCCCAAGCTTGTTTTCCTACTACTATAACATTAACACCAACTAACGGATTTCCTGTTTTATCGGTAACAATTCCTGTAACTTCATATTCTTCTTGTACTTGTTGCTGCGTTTTTTTATTTTTCTTTATAACAATTTGCTTGTCAATAATAGTATAAGTTAACCCTGTATTATACAAAGCCGTGTCTAAAATTTCAGGAACGGTAGCGTATTGATTAATACTTACTTTTTTAACAGAAGATAATAAATCATCATTGTAAAAAAATACGTAATCGCTTTTTTGCTGAATCGTTGTAAAAAGTGTTTGCAAAGAAGCTCCCTGAACCTTTACTGAGATTTCATTTTGTGCTTTGGCAACGTTGGCGTAGATACTGGTTAATCCTAAATACAGAACTAAAATGAATACTCTCATAAATAAAATAAAAGTAAGGTTGATGATTTTTTTAGGCAATAGAGAGCCTATATCATGATTTTTATTCATAATTTTGTTTTAGTTTATCGATAATTGCAAGTGCAATTAAAATTTTACATAAGCCAAGAGATGTTCGAGCATCTTTTGGTTTTTTTTTGGTCTGGTTAGATTATTTTATTCTCAGGTTTTATCTTACATCATAGGCACTCACAATTTATAGTCATTAATAATTAGTTAATAGTTATTTCCCTGGTTTCAGCATTATAAACGAACTCAAAACCCGTTGTGGCTTCTAATGTTTTGACCACTTTATCTAAATCATCATTAAGTTTGAAAGCCCCGGAATAGGTTTCGGTCTGGCTTACTTTTTTATTCATGACAAAATCAACATTATAATAGCGTGTTAGTTTGTCTAATACTAATGGAAGTTTTTCCTGCGAAAATTCATAATATCCTTTTCTCCATGAAAATAAAGGCTCTACATTCTGAACAGTGGTTTTAATAGTCTGCTGTTTTTTATCTAAAGCCGCAATCATTCCCGGTTTAAGAACAGTTTGAAGTGTATCATTATTAAAAAACCCTTTTTTTGCATAAGCAATCTGTACTTTTCCTCTTAATAATGCGGTTGAAACTTTTGCATCTTTAGCATAACAGCTTACATTAAACAATGTTCCTAATACACGTACACTATAATTGTTCGCTGCTTTTACAAAAAATGGTTTTGCTGCATTATGTGCTACATCAAAAATTCCTTCTCCTTCCAGAAATACCTCTCTTGTATCTTTATCAAAAGAAGTAGGATAAATCAATTTAGAACCAGAATTCAGCCAAACCAAAGTTCCGTCGGCCAGACTAAGCTGCGCTCTTTTTCCGTAAGGAACCAAAACCGTATTGTATTGGGCTTCGAGAGATTTTGTTTGTTTTATCTGCTTATTATTGACCTTAACTTTATTTCCTGATGCATCATAAGCAATCGTTGAGCTGTCACCAACTGTTACAGATTCCTTATTGGATAATACCAGTTTGATTTCATCACTTTTTTCAAAAGCAGTTCGGTCAGTCTTATTGCTGTTTGCAAATTGTTCAATCGAACTTATTTCATTTTGTTCTTGTTTAGATAGAACTGTAATAAGTCCAAGGCCTACAAAAATTACTGCGGCAACGCTCCATGAAAGTATATGAAGTTTTTTTCTTCTGGTTTGCTGTTTTTCAAACGCAATGCTCTCCGCAATCCTCGCTTTTAAATCGGCTTTATCTTTTTTTGGTAAAATTTTGAAATTTGGGTACAAAATATTTTTCTTTTAGATTCTCTATATTGCTATAAGAATCAAAAGGCAAAAACATAGACAAAAAAAATAACGTTTTTTTAAAGTTTTTTTAAAGTTTAGCCCGAATCTCTTTTAATGACCTGTAAATCAATGTTCTACAAGATTCCAAGCTAATTTCTAAAGTAGAAGAAATTTCCTCATAAGATAAATCTTCACTAAATCTAAGGTGAAGGGCGTAACGCTGTTTTTTGGTCAGAGAAGATAAGGCCAATGCTAAACTGGCATTCTTATTTAAGGCAGTTTCGCTAAAGATCAATTCATCTTCTGCTGAATCTGTTCTGTAAGCATCTTCTGAAACAATATCAAGACGCAAGGTTTTGGATTGCGATTTTAGTTTTTTGAAAATATCGTTTTGAAGTATTTTAAAAAGATAGGATTTAACCACTACATCTGCTGCAATTGTAGTGCGGTAACGATGAAGATCAACAAAAATATCATGTATGGCATCCTGCACTAAAGCTTCGTCATTAGTGTATTGCATTCCAAATGTAAAGAGTGCATTTATATACCGATCATATAATTGATGATAAGCATGAACATCTCCCTTTTTTATTTGGTGCCATAAATCAATATCTCTTTTTTCATTCTCCATTGAGATTTTCCTGCCTTTAAGGGTTCTTTTCAGCACAAAACTAAAGAATTTAAAAAATTATCAATAGAAATTTCATTTTTATTTCAACCTTTGCAACTTTTTCCGAAATAAGAAAAAATAATACTACATTTTAACACTCTAACCCATAATCTGAAAATTTATAATTTTGATTATTTTAACAAAAAAGACGAGCATTACTGCTCGTCTTTAAATTTATTTTTGCTAATGTATATTAGTAGAAATGTAAAATTACATATCATTAACTCTGAAACATTACCAAAATTCATATGTTATTATTATAGAATAGGCTATTCAATTAATATCTTTTTGGTTGTTGTAGTTGAATTTTGAGAAATCGTAGCCAAATATAAACCTTTGGCAAGTTTAGTTCTAATAACTTGATTAGTATTAGATTTTAGATTTTTTGTTTCGTATAATAACTTACCTTCTGTTGAGTATATAGCCAGAGAATAATTTTCACCTGATTGTGAAGTGAAATAAATATTAAAATCTCCGCCCTTTGATGGATTAGGATATACTTTGACATCACTATCTGTTTCAATATTATTTGCTAAAATATTTTTCTCATCTACACTTTTTGAAGTATTTCCTATTTTATTAAATTTAAATAATTGACATGCAGTCCCGTAATATTCCCAAAGCTGAAGATTTGCTGTGCCATCCATATTACAATTAGAAATGTCCCAACTTTTTGATGTATTTATGGCTGATTTTATACTATAATAACCATTACCAACATCGGTTACTAGCCATTTTTGAGCATCATTACTATAATTATCCCAAAGTCTTATCGCTTTTCCATTTGTTGGATCTGCACTGTCAAGATCTATTACACGTCCTGTAGAACTTGCATTTGATTTAAAACGCCAATAGCCATTTCCGGCATCAATAGCAATCCATTGTTGTGCAGTTGCCCCTGATCTATCCCAAGGACGAATTACAGTGCCATTTGCATCAGCCCCATACTTAAGATCTATTACTTTATTTGAATTTGTTTTAAATTCAATTTCATAAACACCATTGTTTACTAGCGAAGTACTGCTACTACAGTTTTGCGATGGTATATTGTTATTTGCATATACAGAGAACCACTGCTTAGTTGGTGCAGCACAAGATTCCCAATCGTTGTTGAAAGCAGTTGTAACATTATATGGATCTGCCTTAGTTATCAACCCTTCTGGTGCAAGTAAATTCCAACTACAATTTCCGGTAGCATCAATTCTGCCTTTCAGATTAAGACCAAAACCACTTGTTGTACCAGTACCCCATGTTTCGTCCCCACTAGGCGACCAATCTGTTTCTGTTATCATAATAGGTGCTACGTTTGCAATCGGTTGCACGTTAGCATTCCAGGCATTATTAAAACTAGTGGTATTTTCTGCATTAGCTCCCCAATATCCTGGGTAAACATGAACAGCATAACCTATATTACCTCCAGTTATCAAATGGTTTGGATATCCCTGGTAATGAGATTGATATCCAGTTCCTGGTATCCAACAAACATTATTTGCCCCATTAGCCTTAATTCTATTTACTAAATCCTGAAAATAATTATGGAGAGCGGCAAAATGCTCATCACCTGTTGCACCCCAATTTCCATTTGTCCCAAGTATTTCTATAGGTTCATTGGCTATTTCAAACATAACATTATCTACATTCTTTAAACTTGGATGGCTCGATAGAAATTGCCATACGGTTCTTAAATAATTATGGTAATTGTCTCCATAAGCAATTCGATTAGGACATACTCCGGGAGGACGAAGGACAACATAGAGCCCTCTGCTTCTGGCATGATTAATTAAAGGGATTATAACTTGATTTACATAAGTTACTAATCTATTGTAATCAAAACATGCGATATCATTTTCTCCTGCAGAACAACCAGGTTTATTGGTCCAGTAAGGGTCAATATGAAGTCTTATATAATTTAATTTCCATCCGTTATTTGTGTCTGTGAGTGCATCCATAACTGCATTGTTATAATTTAGACAACCCTGAACATTATAGTTATCCCAACGACATTGATTATAAGAGCAACCATTAAACCAAGGACTTGGTGTTATGGCAACACCATGTAGTAAAACGTTTTTTCCGCAAGGATCCTTTAAATTTTTGCCTTCAATATGCAGAGGTGGCAGTGGCATTCCCGGCCATGCAAATAATTGTATTAGGGGAATAAACAGTAAAAATAGAAAAAGTAATTTTTGAAATCTTTTCATAATATAAATGGTTTAGTTAATAAAATATACTTCTCACTTTGAGTAAGTTTTTTACTGCTAATTTAACAATAAACATTTTAAAAACAACCGATTGTGTAATTATTGTTTTATTTTTTTCTAAATAATAATTTGATAAAATTTCCCGATACCTTAATTTATATTTCGGCTAAAAAACCAGAATAGGAAATATTGGGGAAAATAATATGTGGCTAAAAACAAAATCACTAAATTAGATTGAATCATTATTTGTTGACATTATAAAAAAAGTTGTTAAACAATCACCATTTTTAAAAAATGAAAACAATTATAATAAAACGAGATAAAAGACTTAGAAAACAGAACGCGGTAATATCGTTGCTGGCGCTAGTGATTTTTTTATCGACTGCTATAGTTGTTATTAACTTATCTGTTTTTCTGGCTCTATTTTTAGGCCTGATAGGACTCTTGTATCTTTTTTCTTTTATAAAGGATAAGCGCATTATTGAGGACCCCGCTGAAATTATTTTTAGCGATAGATGCGTTTTTTTTAATTCAATAGGTACTTTTGAGTGGGATGATATAAATGCCCTTGAAATAAAGAACAGCCTCAGCTATAATGAATATAGTGAGAGGAGCGCCTCTGTTTATTTACATGTTTTGCTGAAAAACAGGGAATCGTTTTATTTTCCGATAACCTTTCTGGAAAAAAATGAAAATGAAATTATGGCTCTTTTTATCAGGTATAAACCAATACTTCTAAAATCTCATTTTTAATAAAAACCTGCCTGCTCTACATTTTTAAGTTACCAATGAACATTCTGTCTACCTTTTTGGGATTAAAAAAAAGGGAATACTATTATTGTAGTATCGAATTAAAAAAAAGCAAATTAACTATTTTTACCAACTTCTATTGGATTTGTATCGATGGTCGTTAGCAAAATGAGATTGTCAACTTTATCCCAATTTATATATATCCGCATCTAACTAATGCGAAAAATACGTTAATAATGAAGACATTTAAATTCTTAAAAAATAAATATAATGTTGAACTCCTAATAGATATAGGTACTTATAAAGACATTCCATATTATTTTTTTGAAAGTGAGCTTCATCATACAGATTTTTATGAACTTATATTTTTTTCTAAAGGAAACGGCTATTTAGAACTTGATCAGCAAAGAATAGAAATTTCAGATAATACAGTTATTTTTATTTCTCCATTTCAAAAAAGAAGATGGTTTTTGGACAAGACTGAAGTTGAATGTTATTTCCTGTTTTTCCAGGATAGCTTTCTGTCTAATTTCTTCTCGGATAAACTCTTCTCTTTCAGGCTACAGTTTTTCTACAACAAAACCAAACCGCTCTATTTAAAGGTTAATGATGACTTCTTTTCACAGTTAGCCAATATAATTCAGGAACTGCTCAATGAGATAAAAACATTTAGATCAGATAGCGAACATATAATAAGAGCACTGTTGTACTTTATATTAATCAAACTCAATCGAGCTTATGCAGAGCATTATCTTCTATCTTCAGAAACAGAAAATAATAGTATTGCATTTATGTTTAAAGAGATTTTACAAAATGAAGTCCGCAAAATAAGAAACATTGACTATTACGCGCAACAGTTGGGTATTAGCAGAGTAACACTAAATAAATGCATTAAAAAGCAGTTCGGGATTACCGTTTCTGAAATGGTAAATGAATTTATTCTCTTTGAAATAAAGTCCCTGCTAACTTATACGAAGCTTAATATAAATGAAATTTCGTACCTATTAGAATTCTCTCAGGCAAATCATTTAACGCGTTTCTTCAAGGCGCAAACAGGAATCTCACCAAAAGAATTCAGAAATGCTTATCAAAATGGTAGTTCTGTTATCTAACTGGTAATTATTCTGATTACATGTATGATATATTTGTACATGAGAATATTTTTATCAAAAGTGGTCTGTTCTCAGTAGGAATCATTTAAATTATTAGATAATTAAAAATAGCCTTTCAATGAAAAAGCAAACCAAATTCACATATATATTTACTTTGATATTGCTCCCCTGCTTTCTATTCGGGCAACGACAACAAGCCATTGAACTTGCTAATCTGTACAAAAAAGGAAAGCTAAAATCAGTAAATAGAGAAATCAAAATCGTTTCGAGTGATAGTGGAGCTTATCTAAAAATATTGGAAAATAAAAAGGAAGGTATTGTATGGCTGCCTGTTAAGGACTTTAAAAACGGCACAATTGAAATTGAAATGCGGGGAAAAGACGTTTTCCAACGGAGTTTTATTGGGATTGTATTTCATGGCGTCGATGATATTAATTATGATGCTGTTTATTGTCGTCCTTTCAATTTTTTTGCTAAAGATTCTGTTCAAAAAATTCATGCTGTACAATATATCTCCCATCCCGATTTTACCTGGGAAAAATTAAGAAAGGAAAGGAATGCGTTTTTTGAGAAAGAAATCATCAATCCACCAAACCCTAGTGATTGGTTTACAATGAAATTAGTAATTGACAACACAACTGTTAAAGCGTACATAAACAATGCAGACCAACCTTCGCTGATAGTCGAAAAACTCAACAATCGAACATCAGGAAAAATAGGGTTATTTACAGCAGACAGCAGCGGAGGAGACTTTAAAACCATTAAGATAAATTATAAAAAAATCCACAGCAAACCATAAAAATTCTGCAGCGATTGTCACTGCATCTGATGATTTTTAGATAAGATGTTTAGTCTAATAAATCTGCAAAAGATACATCAATTGTAACGAAACTGAAATATAAATGTCTTTGTAATAAAAAACTATGAGAAAATTTCTAAAATGGGCAAAACGAATAGTCTTAGGCTTAATTACATTTATAGTATTATTACTTATTGTTGGATTTGTGTTTGAAAGGATATCCCGAAATGATGCTGAAAAAATTAATCCCGATGGCAGCTTTGCAGAAGTTGGAGATCATCGCCTCCATTATTTTAAAAAAGGAAATGGGGGACCAACGGTTGTATTTGAAACTGCATTTGATCCTGCCGGACACCTGCAATGGTACAATATTCAACAAGAATTACCAACCTCTTATACAAGCCTTTCATATGACAGGGCAGGAATTTTATGGAGTGATAGAGGCCACAATCCAAAATCAGGTGAACAGATTGCTGAAGAATTACATCTTTTGCTGGAAAAAACCAATGTCCCAAAACCGTATATTCTTGTAGGACATTCATTTGGAGGGACACTTGTCCGATTTTTTGTCAACAAATATCCTGAAGATGTAGCCGGTGTAATATTAGTGGATAGTCAATGTCCTAATGACGAAAAATACTTATCTCCCGAACTATTTAAAATGGTTAATCAAGGATTGCCAGGAGGTTTTTTGAAATTCGCCAATAACTTTGGCCTGGCCAGATTAATGTTCAAAAACATGTTCCCCAAGGATAAACAATACCAATATCAAAATGCAATAATGCCCGCTTTACTTTACAAGAGTGCTGATGCTGTGTTGGAAGAGCAGGATCAGATGAGTTCCATCAAGAAGGAAGCATCAAAAATAAACTCTTTTGGTGATATCCCTCTTTACGTATTGACTGCAGCTGATGAAAAACGCTATGATTCATTTATTAAAGACGATAAATTAAAATTAGAAATGAAAAATGCCTGGACCAAGATGCAAAAGGATTTTTTACTCCTTTCTACCAACAGCAAACAAATCCTGGTTCTCAATAGTGGACATTATATCAACCAGGAGCAGCCAAAAATTATTGAAAACGCAATCAATGATATGATTAAAAGATAATAGTTCCACAATAATTACTACAGCTAACAGAGATTTATATCAAGGACAGCAGGTGCCACAAATTGAACCTTACATTCATCAAAAAACTAAATATAAGTTCTCCTATTTTCAATTAATGTCTATTATAAAATAAGATTATAAAGGGTCTTTTTAAAGCCATTAAATTGGTAGACACTTTATGAATATCATTCATAGCAGTTGTTGCTATTATAAAAACTATAATATTATAATGAAAAGAATACTTTTAATTATCTTACTTTCTACTCCCCTCTTTGCTACTCAGTCACCGAAGGAAACTTTTACCATCTGGGGAAGGATTGTAGATAATGGATTTAGTCCTATTGGGTCATTTTCGATTAAGGTTTTCGAACTTAATACTGTTACAAATCAAAAAAAAATAATCCAAGATTTTAAAGTCAGAGATGATAATGGAGAATTTTTAATAAAAAACCTTAAATCAGAAACTTATCTTATTGAAGTTACAGTTGAAAATTATACAAGGTACAGCATCATAAAAACAGTTGGAAATAAAAACGAATCAGTTGGAGAAATCGTTTTACAAAATACTTGGTAAAAAAATAGATAAGTAATACAAGATAGTAACTGGATTGGAGTAAACACTTCATCTCCTGTAGCAGACACCAATAAATTAATTATTAGTGCAAATGATGTATCAAAAGGAGTAGCATTATTTATGCCTACAACAGCCGGTAAAAAATATACAGTATCTTACGATTTAGATTTAGTAAATTCTTCTGGAATTAATACTAAAGCTATTAACTCTGGAACGCTTATTTTCCAGAAGCCTGAAACTGTATCGGGAAGACAAAGCATCACTTTCACAGCCACAGGTGTTGTGAGTACTATACAATGGGTTAGAAGCAAACCAAAAGACGGAAGTGGCAGTGTAGAAGTTTTCACGTTAGATAATGTAACAACATCTGTAGAATCTACAGAAAATACATTTGCTTCTACTATCTTTGTAGCTGACGTTCTTACCTATTCAGATTATTATCCTTTTGGAATGTTGGTGCCGAATAGACATGGTAACAGCAAGGATTACCGTTATGGATTCCAAGGTCAGGAAATGGACAACGAGCTGAAAGGCGAAGGAAATTCTTTGAATTATACCTTTAGGATGCATGACCCTAGGATTGGTAGGTTTTTTGCGATTGACCCGTTAACTAAAAAGTATCCTCACTATACACCATATAGTTTTAGTGGAAACAAAGTAATTCAATTTGTAGAATTAGAAGGACTTGAAGAATCAGGAACAAATGCAGGAAGTGTTATTATGTCTTTTCTGCTTCCTCTGCCTCCTAAAATTAAAAATAATCCTCAAAGATATCCTGGTGCTCACGGGTTAAGTTTCGGAGGAAAAGCTGCGGCTGTAGCTGTTTCTGCTCCGCCATTAGCAGTTGGAGCGGTATTTGGAGGCGCAGAAGTTGGAACAGCATATGAAGCATATACTACTTGGTACGGAACTACTGCAACAGCTAATTATTTTGCAGCTGGTATAGGAGGAACAAGTTCACTTGCTATGACTGAGTATTTTGGAGCGTCTCTTGTACATTCATCTGTAAGTAAAGGCGTAATTAGTGGTCTTTCAAATGCATTTGGTCAAATTGCATATAATCGAGGTATGGATGATTTTAATTATGCTCAACCTCTTTTTGCAGGATTGATTGGAAACCCATTTTTATCAAATTTAGGAGAATCTACAATAGGTTGGACAAAAGAGGGAGGTTGGGAAACCCATTATTTTGATTCAAAGTTTTTCTCAACATTTGGGTCTAATTATTTAGGCTCTAAAATTGGAGCCAAGTATGAAATACCCGATAATTCAGCAATGTATACAGCTGTAAAAAATGTTTTAAATTTATCTTCAGGAAGTGCTGTTGAAACATTTGAAAATAAAATTGGAGATAGTTTGGATGATATTCAGAAAGACTTTAAAGATTTTAAGATTGATAAATCATTTAATAGAAATAATACAACTACTAAAAAACGTTAATAATGTCTAAGAAAGAAATTGTAACAATCATTTGTTTTTTTTTATCATTTGGTCTGCTTTATTTTTTTGGAAATAAATATCAAGATGAAAAGAAAGATATAATTGATGAAAATAAACTAACTACAGTTGCAAAAGTTTTTAATATCGATTCAAGAAGGAGTTTTACGTCTGCTAAATTTTGCTTTTATTTTAATGATGTAAGGTACGAATCTGGAAAACATATTAATAATTCAGGAGAGATGTATATTAATAAATACTATAAGGTTGAATTTGCAACTATTAAGCCAGAGTATTCCCGTATAATATTAGACCAAGAAGTTACAGATTCAACAGAGATTGTTAACGCTGGGTTTAAATATAAGTCTCCGCAAGAAGAATAGATTAAACATGCAATAAATAAGAAAACCTAATACTAGATATGATTTTGGTATTAGGTTTTTTGTTTTTATGCACTTTTTATAAAGCTTCCAGATACATTAAGTGTCTCCCAGCTCTTCGAAAAGTTCTATAAAAGAATAAATTTGTCGGTTTGCGCTGTGCGAAGTCTCCTGACTTCGTACCCGCAACGATAAGCCACAAAGAGCATAAAAAAATTAAACTTCACAAAAAAACAGATGGATACAATTGCTATTTTTGATTTTTAATTGTTCCGTTTTAACAGCCCAGCTCTTCGAAGAGTTCTATAAAAAAATAAATTTGTCGGTTTGCGCTGTACGAAGTCTCCTGACTTCGTACCCGCCAACTATAAGACACAAAGAGCATAAAAAAATAGACTTTTGCAGAAAAAACAGATATATACAATTGCTGTTTTTGCTTTTTAGTTGTTCCGTTTTAACAGTTTTTTCTATTTAAATCTTGGACATTATATCTAATATTTATTCTATTTCAACATGTTAAAAATGTAAAATCTCATATCACTAAATCTGAAACACTACCTGATAAAAACAAAAGAGACGACCAGCGGGTCGTCTCTTTTTACTATTCAAAAATTATAATTTTACATTCCTTTTCAGTTAGTTGCTTTTATGTAAAACACTAATCTAAAAACATCATGAGTAATTTTGAAAAGGAAAATTATTTTCCACAATTGCAATATTCCAATTAAAGTTCTGACTTTAAATTTATTTTACCTTTCTGAAGCCCTTTACCTGTTACTTCCAATTGTATCGCACCTGCAGTTTTAATTGCTTTAACCAATACCACCAATTTACCGCTGAAAAGCTTCATTTTATTTTCGTGAAATATTTCCAATGAAGTTGCGTCTCCATTACAAGCTGCTCTGTATGTTGCAGCGCCAGTTACCTTAAATTGCAATTCATTAACTGCTGTAGGACATGGAATTCCGTTTTTATCTACAACTGAAACAGTTACAAAAGAGATATCATCGCCATCAGCCTTAATGACTTTGCGATCTGCTTCGAGAACAATTTTATACGGATCTCCTGCGGTTTTAACCTCACTTTCGGCAGCTATTTTTCCATTTGAATCAAATGCCACAACTTTTACGGTTCCCGGCTCATATTTCACATCATTCCACATTAAGCGATAACGGTTTTGCGGAGTTGAATTGTTTTTTTTCTGAATCCCCATACTTTTTCCATTTACGAAAAGTTCTGCGCTGTCGTAATTTGTGTAAACGAAAACGGGAGTAATTTCTCCTTCTCTTCCTTTCCAGTTCCAATGTGGTAGAATATGAAGCGTTGCATCTTTCGTATTCCATCTGCTTCTGTACAAATAAAAACGGTCTTTAGGAAGTCCAGCCAAATCAGAGATTCCGAAATAAGAACTTCTTGACGGCCATTTTTCATCATAAGGCGTAGGTTCTCCCAAATAATCAAAACCTGTCCAGACAAATTCGCCAATCACCCACGGTTTGTCATCCTGAAGTACAAAATCTTCATCAGGAACATTCGACCAGCTGCAAGCTTCAAGATCATAAGACGAACATTGAAGATCATCGTATTGTTTCTCTTTTTGCTGTACAACAGGAAATTTATAAATTCCTCTTGAACTCACTGTTGAAGCAGTTTCTGAACCTAAAATAAATCCTTGTGGAAATGATTTATAAGCTTCTTCATAAAGATGAACTCTATAGTTCAAACCTGGCACATCTAGTAAAGATCCAAAACCTGACGCCATAGTCTGTTTTACCTGATCCATTCCTACCGTTACCGGGCGTGTCGGATCTTCTCTATGAAAAACATCCTGCAAAAATTTAGCTCTTGTCAAACCTTCAGCTCCATATTGATCCGGAACTTCATTTCCTGAACTCCACATTACAATACAAGGATGATTTCGTGTGGCTCTCACTAAATTTACAATATCTTTTTCTGCATATTCTTCAAAAAAGCGGTGATATCCGTTTTGTACTTTGGGTTTAGCCCATTCATCAAAACTTTCGGCCAGAAACATAAATCCCATTTCATCGGCCAATTCAAGCTGTTCAAAAGAAGGCATATTATGAGAACTGCGAATCGCATTACATCCCATATCTTTCAGAATAGTAAGTTGTCTTCGAAGTGCTGCTTTGTTTACCGCAGCACCAAGCGGACCAAGGTCATGATGCAGACAAACTCCTTTAAATTTTGTCACTTTTCCGTTAAGGCTAAATCCTTTATTGGCTTCGTATTTAATAGATCTGATACCGAATTTTATACTTTGTTCGTCTTTTAAAGTTCCGTCATCTGCGTATAATTTGGTAATCGCTGTATATAAATAAGGCGTCTCAGGACTCCATAAATGTGGATTGGCAACAGTAATAGTTTGATGAAATTTTCCGTCTTTCATTTCAGTAGCTTTCTGTGTTGCTACTATAGTATTAGCTGCATCTTTTATTTGCGTTTGCATCGACAGATTATTGCCATTAATTTCGGCTTTAATGTCAACAACAGCGCCATTTTCCTTGATGTCCGGAGTTGTAATAAAAGTTCCCCATTGTACAAAGCTTTCCTCCTCTTTTACCTCAATACTCACTTTTCTGTATAAACCAGCTCCGGGATACCATCTGGATGAAAATGGCATATTGGTCAATTTTACTGCTAATATATTTTCTGATCCGGCTATTAAATCTTTAGAAATATCAATATAAAAATAACTGTATCCGTAACCCCACTCTCCTATTTTTTTTCCGTTTAAAAAAACCTGAGGTTCACTCATCGCGCCTTCAAAAATAAGAAGTGCTTTTTTACCTTTTTTAAACTCAGGAATCGAAAATGTATTGCGATACCAACCCGTACCAATATGCGGAAGCGCACCTGTACGGCCTGTTTTTTCGGTAGGAACTTTTTCTCCGTTTTGTTCAATTGCCGAAACCTGTTTGTCCCATTCTTTATCAAAAGGTCCGTAAATCGCCCAATCGTGCGGCACACTAACTTTTTCCCATTTTGAAGCATCAAAATTTACAGAAAAAGCATTTTCTTTTACCTCCTTAGAAAAACGCCAATTATCTTTTAAAACAACTGTAGTTGATTGTGACATTATTTTTCCGGACGAAAAAATCAAAAGAAATACGAATATTATTGATCTAAAAATTAATTTCATTTTTTGTTTTGTTTTTCTACCATTAAGATATTAAGATCATTTAGCTTTATGAAACTTAATATCTTAATGGTAAAATTTAATTTCTAATTTTAATTTTTGAAAGCATCCAATGCCGGCGAAGGTTTACCGTCAGAAAGCCAGGCATTCAATTGATAACCGCTCCAGCTTTTTTCGCCTTGTGGTTCCCAATAAATTACACCTAAACCTTTATTATTAGGCACACTTTTTACGGCTTTTATAGTCGCTTCAAGCATTTCTTTGGTGTTTTGTACTTGTTCAAAATCACCTCCAACCTCGACCACCATAACTTCTTTATTGTAGCGGGAAGCCATGTCTTTTAGATTATTTTCTAAATCTAAAATGGTGCTTTGATAATCGGTTTTGATCCAATACGGATAATACGATAAACCAATTACATCATATTTTACCTTATTTTCAGTGGCTTTATCAAAAAACCATCTGAATTTTTCACTTTTATTTCCTTCGTCTAAATGAACAATAACTTTAATTTTTGTATCGATGGCTTTTGTAGCTTCATATCCTTTATCAAGTAATTGTGCCAGCTGATTAAAATTATCTGTATGTCCTTCCGGCCAAAGCATACCGCTTGGAATTTCATTTCCAACCTGAACCCATTCCGGCGTTACTCCTGCTTTTTTCAACAGTTGCAAAACATCATAGGTATGTTGGTAAACATCGGTTAACAATTCCGGAAAAGAATGTTTTGCCCATGCAGCAGGTTTATTTTGTTTACCGGGATCTGCCCACGAATCACTGTAATGAAAATCGATCATGATGCGCATTCCCATTTTTTGCGCGCGAACCGCCATAACAACTGTTTCTTGGGGACTGCAGTGTCCGCTGGCTTTATCATCATTCGGGTTAACCCAAACACGCAACCTGATCGTATTTATTCCACGGTCTTGTAGTAATTGCAGACAGTCTTTCTCAGAACCATCTGCATCATAAAATTTATAACCTGTTGCTTCCATTTGAGGCAGCCAACCGATATCAGCTCCTTTTGAAAAGGAGTTTTTTTCGCTAATCATTTTTGATTTACATGAAGTAAATGCAAGTACAATTAGCATCAAAAAAGATATAATTTTAAGTGAATTTCTCATGTTTTAGTCTTTGCTGAAAGCCTCCATTACTGATAATGCATTATTGTCAAAACTATATAAAGCCTGATTTTCGAATGTAGAACCACTTGTTGATTGTTGTCCTTTAAAAGCAACCCACTCGCCTCCCCAATACGCAAATCCTTGCCCGAATTGGGATGTCTTTACGATGTTTTTAATATCCATAACAAAAGTTCTTTGTCCCGCCGGAGTTGCCGGATATCCCGGTACCAACTGATCGTTTGTTCCTACAATATTATTAGTCTGATCATTGTGTAATAAAGTAAAAGGATAAGCGGTTTCTGCAATCAGGACTTTTTTACCGAATTTTTCTCCTAAAGCATCAATGGTATTTTTTACTTCTGTCAAATCTTTACCGTGCCAAACAGGATAATACGATAATCCGATATAATCATAATCAACACTTTTCATTTTGGTAAAAAACCAATCAGTTGCACCGCCGTTTACACCTGCATAATGAATCATTATTTTTGTGTTTGGCGCTTTACTGCGAACTGTTGCGCTGGCAGCAGTTAATAAAGCGATACATTGTTCTTCGTTACTGATTAAATTTCCTTGTGGCCACAATAATCCACTATTGATTTCATTACCAATTTGAATAATATCCGGATTGATTTCTGTAATTATTGTTGATGTGTAATCAGAAACTGCTGTTTTTAAATCGGTAAAAGATAAATTTTCCCATTCTTTGGGAGTGGTCTGTATTGCAGGATCAGCCCAATTGTCAGAATAATGAACGGTAAGCCAAACTCTAAGTCCTGCTTGTCTTGCTTTTTGAGCCAATTGTTTTACTTCGCTTAAACCAGAACGTCCATTTACAGGATTTTTCCATAAACGAATTCGGACTGTATTACAACCTGCATTTTTAAGCGTTGTAAGCATTCCTTCTGCTTTGCCATTGCTGTAAAATTTAGTTCCTAAAGATTCCATTTGAGGAAGAAAAGAAACATCTGATGCCCTGATAAAAGTATCAGTTGCATCTGGCGGATTCACCGCTTCTGTATCTGCAGCATCATTACTTGAGCATGAAAACTGAATTGCCGTTATAGCAAGTAACCCAAGAATTTTTATATATTTTTTCATGATATGAGTTATAGTGATTGAAATTTTGAATTTAGAAGAAGCCTCAAAATAAGTTGAGGCTTCTCTTATTTTTTTAAATTCAATTTTATGGAGTTGGTATAAACGTGTAACGACCATCTAAGTCATTGAACCAAATTTCATATTTTCCAGCCTCAACAATAATATCTCCACCATTATCACCCCAGCTAACATCCCAGCTGTTGTTTGCTTTAAATTTCATTTTTCCGGCTTGTAAAGTTTGAGTAACTTTCCAGATATGTCCATCAAAATCAGATTTTACTAAAGGAACATCCATATTCCATCCGGCGTCATCACCTGTTAATACAGATCCTGTCAAAGTGATTGCCGCGTACGTTGTCATTGGTCCTGTATAAGGCTCAATTTTATATGTTAGTTCTTCAAGATTAATTTCAAAACTATAGTAACCTGCAGCTGTCGTAGGGAAAACACCCGGATCAGTATCGCTTTCTGTTGCTCTGTATTGTACTGCAGCACCATTTGTTCCGTAAGCCGGAGCCCAGAAACCAATTTGCTCAATTAATTTAAAACCATCTTTATTAAAATATCCTGTGTAATAAAACTTTGCATTTTCCTTTGTATCTCTGTAAATTGGCATATTGTTGCTCGTTACACTCCATCCTGCTGCGGTACCAGGTCCTACTAAAAACAAATCAATTTTAGGAAATATACCTCTGTAAGGAGTCAATGCGATTGTAATTGGCGTAGAAAGTTTTGGCTCTGAAAGTGTTGTTCCAACCGTTGATTTAATTCTAACATCGATTGTTCCTTCAACCTCAGCCGTAAGACCAAGCTCAAGTGCTTTTGCATTCAGTTCTGCTACTGTAATACTGGCGTGAGTAGAAGTTGTAGACGTAATATCTACCGGAGCTGCAAATTCAGTATTACTGGCTGCAAACTGTACGCTATAGGTAACGATTGTAGGTGTACCGTAACTCACTTTTTCCCAGGTAAAAGTCAGGGCAGTATTGTTAGGTGTGTCTTTATTTAAAATAGTCGAAGAACCATTATCAGGAGTAATCATTGAAAAAGCAGCTTCCTGAGGCTCTACGATCATCAAATCTGTTTCGTTTTCACAAGACCAAAGTCCTGTAATTAAGGTAATAGCTATAAAAAATTTATATATATGTTTCATTTTTTGTATCGTTTATGTTTTAAAAAAAGTTTTAGTAACCCGTGTTTTGAGTCAAATTTCTATTGGCTCCCAATGATCCTTCCGGAATAGGAAAAACGCTCATGTAAGAAGGTATAGCGATTCCTTTTGAAGAATTTCCTTTCCATGCCCAATTGTAAGATCCTCCAGTATATTTGCCAAAACGAATAAGATCTTGTCTTCGGTGTGCTTCCCAATGTAATTCGCGAGCTCTTTCATCAATTAAAAAATCAAGCGTCATTTCGCTTAAGGTAATGTTTCCAACAGTCGAATTACTATTAGCCCTTTGTCTTAAAGCATTTACATAATCTAATGCCTGAGCAGTTGTGCCGTTTCCGCCTCTTAAAGTAGCTTCTGCATACATTAAATAAACATCGGCTAATCTGAATAATGGAAAATCAGTATCAGCATAAGTAGAACTTACACCGCTAACTCCTGCGGTAGTTTTATTAGAAAATTTAGATAAAATATAACCTTGTGTTTTTACGCCAATATCTTCAATATCAATTGATCTTTGTTTTGCCGGATCGCCCTGAACTCCTCTTCCTACTGTATTTCTGGTATCCTGACTGAATTTTGTACCGTCAAATTTTTGAGCAAATTCTTTTCTAATTCTAAGTGCTCCTGTCCAGCCGCCAACTCCAAAATCAGCACCATTGTTTTCCCATGCACCAATTTGTCCGTTTGTTAAAACAGTTGTTGCTCCCCAGTTTTGAGAAACTGCTCCATCAGACTGGATTCCGAAAATGATTTCTTCAGAAGTGTTATTATCTGCTTTAAAATTGTCCAGGTATTTTGGTTTTAAAGTATAACCGCTTGCTATAATTTCATTACACATTGTAATACAATCATCAAAACGATCGGCTTGAATATATACCTCGGCATTCAAATATATTTTTGCCAGAATCATACGTGCCATAGATTGGTCTAATCTTCCGTATTCATTCGTTCTGGCTGCTTTTAAATCCGGTAAAACAGCTTTAAGCTCTGTTTCGATAAAATCAAATAATTGTTTTCTGTTAAACTCAGGTCCGGTAAAATTTACAGGATCATTTTCGGTATACATTGGTGCTTTCCCAAATAAATCCATCATGTTATAATACGCATACGCTCTTAAAACACGAACTTCCTGACGATAAAGTGCTATATCGGCCAAAGTTGCAGCATTTGTAATACCTCTTGAACTTAGTTTTTCTGGTGTACTCTGACGTAAAAATTCGTTTGCATAAGAAACAGAAACCATCGTTCTGCTGAACATTCCCAAAATAACAGGATTTGCAGCTGTCCAGATATTACGCTGTAATTCTGCGGTTCCTCCATCATTTTCATAACTCCAAACCAGTTCGTCTGTAGTTAATTCCTGCATGTATAATAAACATCTTGTAAACTGGCTAGTTCCGGCATCGACACCTTCCAGAGAAGAATCATTAGGACCAATAACTCCGGTTAAAGTCAGATTTCCGTACACACCTGCGAAAGCTTGTTTATATCCCTTAGGCGTAGAAAATAATACATCAGAAGAAAGAACATCGTCATCTTCTGAGACTACATTTAAATCATCAGTACAAGACTGAAAAACGGTAGTCAATGCTAAAATTGTTATTAAAATATATTTTTTCATCGTAATTAAAATTTAAGATTAAGACCAAATAAGATGGATCGTTGTCTTGGATAAATCGTTTTGTCTACACCATTGTTGGTAATTTCAGGATCTAAACCACTGTATTTTGTAATAACAAAAACGTTCTGAACTCCTGTTGATATTCTTAACGATGCTTTACTGTTTAACCAGTTGTTCAAAGTGTATCCTAACGTAACATTGTCCATTTTTAAGAAAGAAGCATTCTCTATATAAAGATCTGACAATACAACATTTGAAGTAGTTTGAAAATTAGTTTCTGTTATCTGAGACGGAACATTACTTAAAACCCCTCCGTTTTCCATAGCATCATATTGTGCTCTGCTGGCGTCTACGGCATTATAAATTCGGTTACCAATACTGGCTCTTAAATTAAATGAAAAATCGAATTTTTTATAATTCATGTTAGATGCAAATCCTAATGTAA
The DNA here is from genome assembly GCF_000834715.1 of Flavobacterium sp. MEB061. Taxonomy (NCBI): domain Bacteria; kingdom Pseudomonadati; phylum Bacteroidota; class Flavobacteriia; order Flavobacteriales; family Flavobacteriaceae; genus Flavobacterium; species Flavobacterium sp. MEB061. The sequence continues at coordinate 131,503 of NZ_JXQR01000002.1, forward strand.
AATCAGGATCCGGATTATTATAGATATATTTATCAGCATCATTTCTGATATTATCTCCATTTAAATCTGCAAAAGCGCCTTCAATTGGTTTTCCTTCGTTGTTGTATAATTGTTTGTATACGTAAAAAGAATAAGGAGTATAACCTTCTCTGAAAATTTGTCCCGGAGTTCCTGTTCCTGCAATGTTGTCTCCTAAAAAGATATCGCTTCCGTTTACCAGATTTTTGATTCTTCTTTCAAATTTAGAGACATTAAAATTCATATTCCAATTGAAATTTTCTGTTTTTACAGCATTAGCATTAATCGTAAACTCGACACCTTTTGTGGTAAAACTCCCTACGTTTTGGTACACGCGGTTAGAGAAATTACTACCATCAGATATTGCTGCATTTACCAATAAATCTTTAGATTCTTTGTAATAAACATCAAGTCCGGCAGATAAGCGATTGTTTAAAAAACCAAAATCAAGACCTGCATTGTATGAAGTGGTTTCTTCCCATTTCAGATTATTTGTTCTTTTTGAAGGAAGTGCAACCGGAATTGGGCTTTCGCCGAAGTAGTATTCAGAATTTCCACCGCCAAGCTGGTATTTTTGCAAATATCCGTTTGGCTCAGGAATATCCTGTTGTCCTGTAATACCATAACTTAATCTTAATTTTAAGTCAGATAATACCGTGCTTTCTTTAAAGAAATCTTCTTTGATTTTCCATGCAAAAGCTACAGATGGGAAATTCCCCCAACGATTTGCTTCTTCAAATCTCGAAGAACCATCTCTTCTGTAAGACAGCGTTAGTAAATATTTATCTCTAAAATTTAAGTTTGTTCTGGCAAAGAATCCTAATAAAACAACATCTGTATCCAAAGTAGTTTCAGGATATGTTGATGGCAAATCCGGATTTAGGATATTACCGGTTTCAAATTTTGAACTTTGAAATTTTTGATACGAATAACCACCTGTCATTTCAAAAACAAGTGAGTTAAAAGTTTTGTTATAAACTAAATAAGTATCTAATAATTTATTTTTTCTGGTTGCTTCTGTATATTCATTTGTCCCGTACGGAATGTTGTTGTTTGACGGAGCAGAACCGGCATCAGCACCAACCAATCTTCTTCTGTCTCCATTCGATTCATCATAACCAACATTTACAACAGCTCTTAAAGCGGGTAAAAAGTGGAATTTATAATCAATTTCAAAATTTCCAAAAATTCTGTCGTTTGTTCCTCTGTCATTTGTATTCAACAATTGCGAAACAGGATTTCTTGCTGCAGTCGAAACTAACGGATAATTTCCGTTGGCATCTACACCGGTAGTATATTCAAAATAACCTCCGTAAGGCGCACCTTCAACTTTTATGGGCTGCGTTGGGTCAAAACCAATAGCAGAACCTTCAACAGCATCTGTAAATCTGTTTATTTCGTTTGTATAATTGGCCGAAAGTCGCAATTTTAAATGATTGTCAAGAAAAGTTGGATTCATTACTAAACCAACCGTGTTTCTTTTAAAATTATTAGTTAAACGCAATCCCTGCTGATCTGTATTTCCTAAAGTTAAACTCGTTGGAATGATATTAAATAAACTTCCTCTAACGGCTAAACTTTGATCTACCGTTCCTGTGTTTCTGTAAATTGCTTTTTGCCAATCTGTATTTGCAGTTCCCAGTTTATCAAGATCATCACTTCTTCTGTCTGCAATTACGCTTCTAAATTCATCTGCACTTAAAACATCAACCGTTTTAATCAATGTACCCGCAGCATATTGTACATTATAATCTACAGACAATGTTTTACTTCCTTTTTTAGTGGTAATAATAATAACACCATTTGAAGCGCGGGAACCATAAATCGCAGACGCCGATGCATCTTTTAAAACCGTAATAGATTCTACAGTCGCAGGATTTAATGAGGCTAAAAATGAAGAGGCTCCTGTATTTGTCGTATTATCAAGCGGTAATCCATCGATGACAATAAGAGGATCATTACTTGCAAAAAGCGAACTTCCTCCTCGAATTCTAATTTGAGAACTAGACCCCGGAGCACCCGTTGAATTTACTGTTAAACCCGCTACTCTTCCGTTAAGCAGATTTTCTGTTGTAATATTATTTCCTTTATTAAAGTCTTTGGTAGAAAGTGCAGTAACAGATCCTGTCGCATCTTTCTTTTTAACGCTTCCGTAACCTACCTGAACAACAACTTCTTTTAGTAGATTATTATCTTCTTCAAGAGAAACAGTTATATTTTTTTGTCCGGCAACTGCGATAGTCTGAGTGGTATAACCGGTATAGGAAAACGTAATTTTACTATCTGCTTTTACTCCGGATAATTGAAATTTTCCGTCAAAGTCAGTCGAGGTACTACTATTTGTTCCTGATACTTTTATGTTTACTCCCGGTATAGGCTGCTTAGTTCCTTTTTCCAGGACAACACCGCTAATTGTGTTCTGGGCAAAAACACAAAAAGGAAGTAAGAGTAATAAAAGTAAAAATTTGGTTTTAATTATTTTCATACTTTTTTAATTGGGTTGGTTTAAGTTAGATTTTAATTAAGTGTGGTTAAAAAATGATTGCAGAGATTTTAGTTTACTCTCTTTTTTTTTACACTAAGAAAAGGTTTTTCTCTATGAATTTTTCTTTGGAATGTTGGTCATGTTTAAAGTGTTTTTGGTTAAGATAATTGGTTAGTTTGTTTTAGTTGACTTACTCTGAATAAAAAATAAAATAAGATTACTCAAACGTTATAGCTTATCAACTCACTCTGCAAATTAAGCACAGAACAAGGTTTTAAGACAGGGAAAAATTCATTTATAAAAGGGGACAATTTCGTAAAAAGTGTGTATATGACACTTTATAAAAACATATTCTGTATTTTTTTTGCTGTAAAAAAATGATAATCTAAATAATTAACAGGTAAAATAAGAGATTTAGTAATTGATTGAGCTACCGATTTTTTTATCACTATGACATCAAAAAACAGCTTAAAAATTCTTGAAATCTTATTTTTTAAATTAAGTTACACTTTTACAAAATAAAATTATTGCAAATAAATCCGTTTTTATCCGCGTTTTTACGAAGTAAATCTGTTTTATCCGCGTCAAAATTAGATGCTGATTTTACTGATTCGCTAAAGCGAAAACGCTGATAAAAACGGATTTTTCTAATTACTTTCCTAATTAAACTGTAGTAATTTTATAGATTTCCGCTTAACCAATGACATTCTGCTTCTGGACTATGTGTGAGAAACTAGTTTCTTTTGATTTATCTTTTTCAAAATCATATTTTCAAAATCATTAAATCTATGTTTCTATGTGTTAGAAAAAATTGCGCCCAACAGGTAATCACTAAAAAACCAGTAGTGTTTTTTAAACATTACATAATAATTGTTTTAATTTCGCAAAGTATACAGATTTCAAATATATTCACATAAAAATTGATCCGGCTTTTAGATCACATCTCTTCTATTTTTCGTATATCAAAGAGCAACGTGCTTTATAAAAAAAATTCTATGAATAAGTTAACGTTCTTTCTTGTTATTAGTCTTTTGCATATAAATGCATTTGGACAGAATTACCCGATAAGACATCTTGATATTTCATCAGGACTTTCAAACAATTCTGTTGCCTCTATATATCAGGACCAAAATGGCTATATGTGGTTTGGAACTTTTGATGGATTGAACAGATATGATGGAAATGATTTTAAGATTTACCGCCATATTCATACTGATCCAAATTCGATTCAGGGAAATGCCATTAGCTGTATCGAAGGTGACTTTGAAAATAATTTGTGGATAGGAACAACTGCCGGACCCGTAGTTTTTAATGCAGAACGATCTTCTTTTAGTCCGTTGAAATATTATGATACAAACAAAAAAATCAAACCTTTAAACGTTACCGCCTACGAAATAATTGCTGTACATCCTCTGCATATCATTCTTGTCGCTACAAAAGAGGCAATTGTCATTTATAAAGAAGGTGAGAAAATTGGAACGGCAATACCCTTCAACAGAAAATTAAATTACATCGCAAGATCAATAGCTTATAATGAGAAAAAGCAAATCTTCTACGTTTTTATAACCGGAACTGGTCTTTGCCAGTACGATATTAAATCAAAAAAACTAACGCTTCTCAACAATACAATTACTGGCTCAAATTGCATTAAGCTGACAAATGAAGGACTTTGGATTGGTTCAGATGAAGGAGCTTATTTATATAATGATAATCTGAATACGTATTCTAAAAATTACTTTCTGGAAAAAACAGTGGTGCGTGATTTTTATCAGCAACAAAACAGACTCTGGATTGCTACCGACGGTGCAGGGCTTTATACCATTACAAAAAATCAGACTACACCAGTTTTATATCGTGCCAGTGGTCCGGTTTCATTGCTTAACAGTAAATCTTTGTATGATATATTCGAAAGCAAAACCGGAGAAATGTGGTTTGGAACCCTGCGTGGCGGTGTAAGTATGATGGGAGAAAAACCGCTCGATTTTAATCATTTTAAAAGCAAAGATCCCCAGACTAATAAAGAAGATGAAGATCCTGCCGCAAACTTCATGCTTTCTTTCTGCGAAGATGAAAAGAAAAATATCTGGATTGGTACTGATGGCGCCGGAATGCGATACTGGAACAGAAAACAAAATACTTACGATGTTTACTCGACAACTTCATCTGCCGGGAGAAAGATTCAGAGCAATTTTGTTACAAGCATCGTCAGGGATTCTGATAATGCGATTTGGGTTGCGATGTGGAAAGGCGGTGTTTGCCGTATTGATCCAAAATCAAAAGCAATTCAGAATTTCTCCATTTATAATCAGTTTACCAAAAAAGCAGAACAAGAATCGTGGCTGCTGTTTTTAGATTCAAAAAAAACGTTGTGGCTTGCTGTTACTAACGGCGGAGCGCTATATCAACTGGATAGAAAACAAAATAAATTCATTTGCTACAGTAATACTTTGCGCGATGTAACTTGCCTTTACGAAACCAAAGACGGAAAAATCTGGGGCGGAACTTTCAATTCTTTTTTTGAAATAAATCCCACAACAAAAAAAGTAAAAAACTACCATTCAGAATATACTATTAGATGTATAACCGAAGATCGAAACAAAAATCTTTGGATTGGTACTGTCGAAGGCGGTCTGCTTTTTTTCAACCCAAAAACAGGCACTTCTAAAAAATATACCACACAAAACGGCCTTTCGAGTAATACAATCCTTCGCCTTCTGGAAGATCAAAAAGGAGATTTATGGATGAGTACCTATCACGGAATTTCGAGATTGAACCCCAAGAACAATACTTTTAGAAATTTTGGAGTTTCTGATGGACTTCAAGGCAGTCAATTTAGCTGGAATGCAGGTACAGAACTTTCAACGGGAGAATTTATTTTTGGCGGTATAAACGGATTCAATGTTTTTGATCCTGACAATATAAAAGACAAAAAAAATACAGGCAAATTTTTATTGAATGATTTGCTGGTAAACAATCAGCCTTTAAAATTAGACAGTCCTTATATCACAGAAAAAAAACTCGAAATGATAAGCGGTGCCGAACTTCCTTATGAAAAATCGGCATTGAGTTTTGATTTTGTTTATCTTGATTATGTCAATTCCGAAAAAATTAATACCGCTTACTTTCTCGAAGGATGGGACAAAGACTGGAATTATACCTCAAAAAACAACCGAGCAAATTATTCCAGATTGACCGAAGGAACGTATGTTTTTAAAGTAAAAACAACCGATGTTTTTGGAAATTGGACTAATGAAGTAACCCTCGCAACGGTAAAAATCCTTCCGCCCTGGTACAGAACATGGTGGGCTTATACTTTTTACCTTATTGCTGCTGCCGGTGCCATTTATGCCTATGTAAGGTATCATAAAAATAAGGAAAGACTTCGCTACGAAATAAAATTGACCCGTATGGAGCATAAAAAAGACAAGGAACATGCCGAAAAGCAGTTTTCTATGTTTACTTATATGGCTCATGAACTGCGCACTCCCCTATCTTTAATTATAAATCCGCTAAAAAGTGCAATCGACAGAAAAACCCGTTCTGAAGATGATCTCGATCTGAATCTTGCCTATAAAAATGCCAAAAGATTATTGAGTCTTACGGATCAGTTGCTGTTGTTTAGAAAAGCTGAAACAGATCTTGATGAACTCAAAATTTCTAAGATTAATTTAAACAGTTTGTGCCGTGAAATCTATGACAGCTTTACGCAAATGGCAGCCGTTAAAAGTTTAAATTATCAGTTTATTGAAGAAAAAACAGCAGCTGAAATATATGGCGATTATGAAAAAATAGAAATTACGCTTTTCAATTTAATCTCAAATGCCTTCAAATTCACACCAAATAAAGGAACTATAAGTATTGAAATCATCGAGAAAACGGCTGATGTTTCGATTATTATATCGGACACCGGAAGCGGAATTGATGAGAGTGATATTGATACTATTTTTGAAGAATTCAAGCAAGGTCATTCTAAAGCCAGCAATGGATTTGGAATAGGACTTTATGTCGCCAAATATTTTGTGACTAAACATCATGGAGAAATAACGTGTAAAAGCGAAATAGGAAAAGGTACTTCATTTACGATTACACTTCCAAAAGGAAAAAGTCATTTTGCAGAAATAAACATCAATGAAAATTATCCACAAATGTCGCCTCTTGTAGGTGAACTTTTGGAAGGAATGCCTACAGAAAATCCAAATACATCTGAAAGCAAAAATCAACCCTCAAATCCTGAAAGTATACAGGAAGAATTAATCAGCACCAAAAAAGTATTGCTAATTGTTGAAGACAATCCTGAAATGAATCATTATCTGGTACAGCTTTTCACCAAAAACTATATTGTTTATTCGGCAGCAAATGGACTCGAAGGATTAAAACTTGTCGAAAAACACATGCCTGATATTGTACTAAGCGATATTTCTATGGAAGGCATGAACGGTTTGGATTTATGTAAAAAAATCAAACAGAATGATGATTTAAGCCATATCCCTGTGATACTACTCACAGCTACAACCAGCAATGATATTCATTTACAGAGTATTACCGAAGGTGCAGACGATTATGTTACCAAACCTTTTGACAGCGATATACTTCTGGCACGCGTCGATGCTGTTCTTCGAAACAGAGGGCAATTACGCAAGTATTTCTTAGATAGCATAACACTTCGTGAAAATGTCAATAAAGTTCCTGTTGAATACAAAGAATTTCTTGATAAATGTATCGAAATCGTCGAGGCCAATCTTGAAAACAGCGAATTTAATTTAAAGAGTTTTTCTGCCGCAATGGGCATGAGTCATTCTAGTCTTTACAAAAAGATTAAAGCAATTTCGGGACAAACCGTAAATGTTTTTATCAGGTCGATCAGAATCCGCAGAGCTGCCGTAATTATGCTTACAGAAAACATTAACATCGCACAGGTTGGGCCTCAGGTTGGTATAGAAGATCAACGTTATTTCCGTCAACAGTTCGTAAAATTGTTTGGGATGAAACCTTCAGAGTATATCAAAAAATATAGAAATTCTTTTAATAAGGAATTGAATATCATTCAGAAGAATGATATTACATAATTTATTATTTAACTGAAACAGAAATTCTATTTGGATGATACTATACTATATGAAATTCCCTTTTTAGTTTCAAATACTGCAGTATAACCAATAGACGATTTCTCACTTTTGATATTAAGCTTTTCAATTACAAATGGTACTGCAGCTCTTACAGAACATTTACCGCCATTATTGGATATAATTGTTGCCTGAGTCATTTTACCATCATTCCATTTTATCGCTACAGTAAAATTACCTTTTGCTGTAATACCTTTTATTTCGCCATCCGTCCAGGCATCGGGAAGAGCGGGAAGCAGATGAATTTCTTTATTCTGACTTTGCATTAACATCTCAATAACGCCTGCAGTTCCGGCAAAATTTCCATCTATTTGAAAAGGCGGATGAGCATCAAAAAGATTCGGATAACAACCTCCATGTCTGCTATACTTCGGATCATTATCTTTTGTTAACCTCAATTGGTTTTTGAATAATTTATAAGCATGATTTCCATCTAAAAGTCTTGCCCACATATTTACTTTCCACGCAAGGCTCCAGCCAGTACCATCATCGCCGCGAAGTTCTAATGTTTTCTTTGCAGCTTCAGCTAATTGCGGAGTTTTTAACGGCGAAATTAAATTAGCAGGATGTAAAGCATATAAATGAGAAGTATGCCTGTGATGTGGATCTTCATCTTCAAAATCTTTATACCATTCCTGAAGCTGTCCTTTACTGCCAATTTGAAAAGGAAGTAATTGATCAGCCGCCTGGCTTACCCTTTGTCTGAATTCTAAATCAGTATTGAGCACTTTAGAGGCTTCAATGGTATTTTCAAATAAATCTTTTATGATTCCAATATCCATCGTCGAAGCAGTCGTGACAACACCTCCTTTTTTTCCATCATAAAAATATTTGTTTTCCGGTGATGTCGAAGGCATGGTTACCAGATAACCATTTTTGTCTTTTTGCAGCCAGTCTAAACTAAATTCTGCCGCACCTTTTATTATTGGATATACTTTTTTAAGATAGGCCACATCGCCTGTATATTGGTAATGTTCCCATAAATGTCTGCTTAACCAGTTGGCGCCCATATACCAATTTGCCCACATCGGATCTCCTTTTCCAAAATCACCAACAGGATTTGTTGTTGCCCATATATCCGAGTTATGATGCAGTACCCATCCGTTGGCATGATAATAACTTTTTGCGGTTTCGGCTCCGGTTACCGAAACGTTTTTGATAAATTCGTCAAGCGGAAAAAACAATTCAGACAAACTTCCTGATTCTACGGGCCAGTAATTCATCTGTAAATTAATGTTTGTTGTATAATTACTGCTCCAGGGCGCGCGGAGTTTATTGTTCCAAATTCCCTGCAAATTGGCTGGCGTATTGTGTGTGCGTGATGAAGAAATTAAAAGATAACGTCCGTATTGAAAAAATAAAGTTTCAAGCCCCGCATCTTTTTCTCCTTTTGCATATTCTTCTAATCTTGTATCTGTTGGAAGGTTTGATTTATTGGTTTCTTTTTGATTAAGTTGTAATGAAACTCTATTAAAGAAATGTTGAAAATCTGCAATATGTTCTTTTAATAAACTATCATATTTTTTACCAACAACTTTTTTAATTGGACTTTCTGCCAATTTATGTTCGTCTTTTCCCTGACTGTCCGGGCATTTATCAAATCCATTGAAACTCGTTGCTGCTGAAACAAAAAGTAATACTTCGGATGCATTTTTAATCACTAGTTTGTTTCCATCAGAACTTACTTCTCCATCTTTTATAATTGGTTTTATAATCAATTCAAAACGCATTCCTCTACAGCCCGTAGCATCCTCATAAACAACCGGTTCTTTGTTGTAATCAATATAATTTGGGTCTGAATGAGATGGTGCTTTTCCGTTTAAAACCAATGACTGATTTTGTATTGTTTTTTGATTTCTTAAAAGGCTTGAAGCATCAATTGTAAGAGAAAGTTTTTTTAACTGATCTGCCGAAAGTTTAATAACAATACATTGTGCCGGTGCCGAAGCAAATATTTCTCTTTTATAATTTACTCCGCTAACGCTAAAATTGGTAACCGCCAATCCGGTTTGCAGATCAAGACTTCTATGGTAAAGATCAGGCTTTTGTCCGCCAAAATCTTGTGTTAAAATAAGATCTCCCAGCGGCATAAAACTTTCGCTGTAAGCACCCTGCATATTTTTTGTCAAATTATATGCTTTTTCAAAATCTTCATTCGTAAGTGCTTCTCTAATCAGCGCAAGATTCTTAAAAGCATCCGGATTCACATTTTTCTGTACGGGGCCACCGCTCCACAAAGTCGCTTCATTCAGCTGAATTAATTCAGAATCTACCCTTCCAAAAACCATTGCTCCCAGTGTACCGTTTCCTATAGGCAAAGCTTCCGTCCATTCGACCGCAGGCTGGTTGTATTGCAATTTTAAATCCTGCGAATAGGAAGAAAATCCTGCCATCATAGATAGGAGAAAAAAGCTTTTTTTAAGAGAATTGTAGAGCATCTTTTTTAATTTTAGATTGAAAATTATTTTCTAAGCCAATAAAATTATTAAATCATTTTGAGTTTTAAAACAGTTACCGAATAAGCCGGAAGATTTAATTGCTGATTTCCTTTTGTTATTTTGTATTCGCTTTGTTTTGGAGTTATCTTTTTCGGATCTGCAAAAGTATTTTCATCTTGTGTATTTGAACTTACAAGTCTAATAATTGTTCCTTTTGATCCTAATTTTGCTCCTTTTAAATCGACGCTGATATCTTGTGCTGATGCGGCTGTATTGACCAGTTTCAAAATTATTTCTTTGTTATTTGCATCTTTTACTGCCGATGCGTATAAACTATTTTGTCCCGTTAAAGCTTTTCCATCTTTGGTAATACTTAACAAATCTGTTCCTTTATTAGTTGAAAATAACTGCTGTACATAATAGTTTGCTGAACCGTAAGATTGTAAATTATTGAACCAAATCATATCTGGAGTCCACTGCCAGGCATCTTCGTGCGCCATTAAAGGTGCGTAAGATGTCAAATGAACTACTTCTGCATTTCTTTCTAATCCAGTCATAAAAGCGGCTTCAGAAAAAGCACATTCCCAATTATTTCTGTTGTTCGGATTTGCGCCTGAAACACTTTGTGCTGCATATTCTCCTGCAAATATTTTAGGCCCTTTTCTGTCATAATTATCATAACGCCCGGCGTTTTCTCTAAACCATTTCGGGCTTTCGTAATAATGCTCATCTACCAATTCTGCATTTAGTTTTTTAAGTTCCTGCATAGCAAAATCAAAATGTTCGCCTGCAGGTGAAGGCCCGCTTCCTGAAACAATTATGATATTTGGATATTTTGCCTTAATTGCTTTTTCAAAAACTTTGTATCTGTCAATGTAATCTGGTCCCCATTGCTCGTTTCCAACTCCAATATATTTTAGATTAAATGGTTTTGGATGTCCCATATCTGAACGGATTTTCCCCCAAGCGGTCGTAACGGCACCGTTGGCAAATTCAATTAAATCTAAAGCGTCCTGCACATAAGGATCTAGTTCGTTTATGGGTGCCAATTCGCCTGTATTGTACTGGCAGGCCATTCCGCAGCTTAAAATTGGCAATGGTTCTGCTCCAATATCTTCTGAAAGTTGGAAATACTCAAAAAATCCTAAACCAAAACTTTGAAAATAATCCGGTGTTTGTTTGTGGTTGAATTCTACATTCCAGCGGTTCATCTTTGTCTCTCTATTGTCTACATTTCCAACCGATTTTTTCCATTGGTAACGATCAGACAATGTTCTGCCTTCAACAATACAACCTCCCGGAAAACGCAAAAATCCGGGTTTCATATCATATAAAAGCTGTACCAAATCTTTACGAAGTCCGTTTTTTCTGTTTTTCCAGGTATCTTCCGGAAAAAGCGAAATCATATCTAAATCTATCGTTCCTGTTCCTTCAAAAGTTATTTTTAATTTTGCTTTTGCTTCGGTTTGAGTCGCTGTAATTTGCGATGTATAATTCGTCCATTGATCTGATTTTGGAACAATACTCGTTTCTCCAATTACTTTTTGATCTTTATCAATAAGCTGGATTATAACCTTTTGAATTGCCAAATTGTGATTGGCTGCTTTTAATGAAAGGTTATATTTTGCATCTTTTTTGACTCCCATTCCTCTGAAGCCTTCATTTATTAAAGCGTAACCTTTAGCATTATTAATTTCTACTCTGCAAAAAACCGTATTATCTGCCTCAATTTTGACTGGCGCTGCACTTCCGGATTCTTTATTCAAAGAAGATCTTTTTGTATTGGGCTGCTCCCAACCCATCAAAGGTTTATCAAATTCAAAAGACCTGTTTTTAATCAATTCGGCATATAATCCTCCATCTGCAGCAAAATTGATATCTTCAAAAAACAAACCGAACATAGTAGGCTGGATTTTTGTGATGGTTTTCGTGGCATCAACTTCTAAAATTGCCTTTTGTGCATTCACATAAAAACTGCTTAAAAGCATACCGCAAATGGTAAATTTGGTAAGGATATTATTTTTCATAAGTTTTGGAATGGAAGAAATTATTTTTTTACTGCCTCTAATTTAGCAGGAAAAGCTGATTGTCCGTCTAAATTTGTTACAATTAAATCATCAACATTTTTACTTTCGATTGCATATTTAAAATATTCCGGTTTGTTTTTTCCCCATTGTACGGTACAATTCTGCACTTTAATACGTTCTGCCGAATCAAAATAAAATCCCGAAGTGCTTCCTTTTACAAAACCTTCTACATTAGAGGGACGTCTGTCGTATACGCCGCCAGAAAAAGAGGTTGTTTTATCAATAAAAACACTCACATTATCAAAAACAATGTTCTTGATTTTATCTTTAGATTCGCCGCTTACAAACACACCATTTTCTCCTGTGCATTGAATATTAGAGAAATAAATATTCTTTATTTCGCCTACTTTTCCTTCTGTAGCTCCTTTTGGAAAACGCCAGTTAGCATCTTTATGATTTCCTTTTGCCCTGCTAAAAGCTGTTACATAAATGGGTTCTGCTTTTCCCCACCAGGTATCTGTAGTCAATTTACCTTCGATAATGATATTAGAAAAAATAACATCGCTTACTGTTCCTTCATCTCGATTTTGAATTCCCAACGCGCGATTACTGTTTTTAATGATACAATTATTGAAAACCACTTGTCTGATCGCATCCATATTTTCTGAACCAATTTTAATGGCACAACTGCTGCTCGTCATGGTGCAATTGGTCACAGTAATATTTTCGCAGGCTCCAAATTCTTCAAATTCTCTTCTGTTTTTTAAACAAATACAATCATCGCCGCTTTCGATATAACAATCACTGATTCTCACATTTTTGGAATGATCCAAATCGATACCGTCACTATTGCGGACTTTTAGGCTGTTCAACAAAGTAATACCGCTGATTACAACATCGTTACAACCAACCAAATGAATAGTCCAATATGCCGAATTTCCGATATGAACATCTTTGATTCTGATATTTTTTCCTCCAATAATGGTCAACACATGCGGTCTTGGATCTAAAACATTAAAAGGTTTTAAAACATAAGAATCTTCGAGTTCTTCACCCATAAAAGAAATTCCGTTTCCATCTATTTTTCCGCTTCCGCTAATGGTAAAATCCTCTACATTTTCTCCTCCAATCCAAATTGTCCCTTCTCCCGGATTGGTTCTGAAAGCGCTTTTTGTGTATAATTTTTCATCCGGACTTGCCAATAATTTCGCTCCGGCTTCGATATGAAGATCTACTTTTGATTTTACATCAATTGGTCCAGCTAAAAAGATAAACGGTGCCGGAATTAAAACTCTTCCACCCGTTTTACTGCAGGCATCAATTGCTTTTTGAATGGCAGCGGCATCATTGGTCTTTCCGTCTCCTTTTGCTCCGTATTTTTTTACATCATATACTTTTTGAGCCGAAACGGTTAACGAAAGACAAAAAATTAGGATCGCGATTATAGATTTCTTTTTCATTTCATTTTATTTATTAAAAACCTTGTTTAAAATAGTTTATGCAAAGTTTTTGGTTTATTTTTTTAATCTCGCAAAGTCGCAGAGTCGCTAAGTTTTTTTTGTTTCACGCAGATATTGCAGATTTTAGCAGATTAAATTAGATTAAAAAAAATCTGCAGAATCTGCTTAAATCTTTTTTAAATCTGCGTGAAAAAAACTTTGCGCCTTAGAGCCTTTGTGGCAAAATTTCAATGCGCAGGCAATTCAAATTTATTTTGTTCCGGTTCTATTTTTTGTTTTAAAGATTCACTGTCTAAATTGCTTGATGAAACATCTTTAAAAATAATCTGGTTAGTTTTGTCTGAAGGAATATCAATAGCTTTCATCATAAGATTTTTTACATCATCAAAAACAAAGGCTGGACGAAAATCCTCTTTCTCTAAAATCAGTTTTATATTCTTCATTTCGATTCCGTTTACGTGACGCACATAAAATCCCCAAGAAGGTAATTCTCCAAACATGGAAAATTCGGGATAACCATTTATGTTTTCTTTTACATCTTTTAATCGGCTTAAAGGATGATACGCCATTCCTTTTGAGGCTCTTCCCGGATAGGTAATTTCTATATTTTCTAAAGTCACATTTTCTATCAAATGCCCCGGAATTCCCGCAATAGAAGCCGGAAACGGATTATGAAAATAATCAACTTCTGGTCCGCGCAAATCATAATCAATATCAGGACGACCAAAAGGAACCTGTACTTTTACATTTTTAATAGATACATTTTTGATATAACCCGGCTTATCTCCATTTCTGTGGCCTAAACGAATTAATATCGCATTTCCTGTATTTACGGCGGTAATATTTGAAACTTTAATATTCTCAATCTCGGCTCCATCTACAGATTCAATTGCGATTGCCGATCTGAAAGTATCATAGACCTCGATATTCTCGATAGTTACGTTTTTGAAACTGCCATAAGAACCTGTACCAAATTTAACTGCATTGGCACTTGATCTAATCTTGCAGTTGGCAATGTAAATATTATTGTTCTGCAATCCCGGCGACTCCGATTTTAAACAAATTCCGTCATCTGCGGCGTTTACATTGCAGTTTGTAATTCGAACATTTTCACATCCGTTAACATCAATTCCATCATTGTTCCAATAAGCGGTACTATTGACTTTCATAGCATCGATTACAATATTTTTGCATTCGGTAAAACACTGCACCCAGCCTGGACTGTTTTTTAATGTGATATTGATCATAGTTATAGAATCGCATTTTACAAACGAAATCAGTTTTCCTCTTCCGTCTTCAGGACGCATTCTTCTGTAATTGTATTTGGGATCAATTCGAACTCCTGTATGATGGAGACTATCAATTGCTAATGCCAGTTCTCTTCCTTGTCCGTCTATAATTCCTTTTCCATTTACGGCAATATTTTTTGCTTCATTGGCTATAATCAATGCTCTTATTCCTTCAAATTTAGGATAATCATCTGGATTGGTGCTTCCTAGTAAAATGGATCCATCTTCAAAAAACAATTCCACGCCGCTTTTCAATACTATGCTTCCTGATAAAAATTCACCTTTAGAAAAAACAACTCTTCCACCTTTATTTTTATTAGCTGCATCAATCGCTTTTTGAATGGCCTTTGTATTTAAAGTTTTTCCGTCTCCTACGGCGCCATATTTTTTAATGTCAAATATCTTTTGCGCCGAAACGGTTAAGGAAATACAGAAAATTAGGATCGCGATTATAGATTTCTTTTTCATTACTTTTTGTTTTTATGCCACAAAGACACTAAGTCGCTAAGCTTTTTTCTCTACAGTTTCTTTCAATAAACTTTGCGCCTCAATCCTTTGCAAGCAATTTTCAATTTATTCTTTTTAAATAAACTTTGAGCCTTTGTGGCTTTGTGGCAAAATAAAAATTACCAAAAAACGGTATACAAAGCCACTAGTATCCCGCAGATAATAAATGATCCTACAATAAACTCGGATGACACTTTAAACATCGAATTATCGACTTCGATTTTATGTATTTCAGCCTCTTCTTCAGAAACTGGTTTTGCCAGACTAAGACCAACCATTATAAACACAATTAAGAAGAAAACAATAGTCATTCGGTCTAAGAAAGGATAATCAGGAAAAGCGCCATCTGTCCACATTGGCAGGAATTTTAATATTGCAGCAAGAGGCACTGTTAACAATGCACCGGCAAGTCCCGCTGATGGTGTTGTTTTTTTCCAGAACATTCCCAATAAAAAAACTGCTAAAACACCAGGTGAAAAGAAGCCTACATATTCCTGTATAAATTGATACGCCTGATCTAATGATTTTAATGCCGGCGCTACAATTGCTGCGATAATCATGCAGACCACCACACACCATCTTCCTGTACGTACCAGCTTTTTTTCTGTTGCCTGCGAATTGAAATATTTTTTATAAATATCTAAAGAAAATATAGTCGAAATACTATTTGCTTTTCCTGCCAAAGAAGCTACAATTGCTGCTGTCAAAGCGGCTAAAGCGACACCTTTTAATCCCGCAGGAAGTAAATTCATTAAAGTTGGATAAGCCTGATCTGGTTTTAAAACTCCCGCTGCATCTACCATTTCCTGCTGAAACATTCCGTTTGAGTGCATAACGAACATCGCAATACCCGGTAAAACAGCAATTATTGGAACTAATAATTTTAGAAAAGCAGCAAATAAAATTCCTTTACGGGCGGTTTTTAAATCGGCTCCTAAGGCTCTCTGAACAATATATTGGTTGCAGCCCCAATACGCCAGATTATTGATTAACATACCTCCTATCAAAACAGACATTCCCGGCAATTCAGTATAATGCGGATTTGATTTTTCTAAGATCATATGTAAATGTCCCGGCGCTTCATCTGCAATAATTGCGAGTCCTTTTAGAATGTCTTTTCCAAAACCAAACTGATCTGAAAGTAAGGTTAATGCCAAATAAGTTGTTACTAATCCGCCTAAAATTAATACTATAACCTGAAACATATCCGTATATCCAATTACTTTCATTCCGCCTAAAGTAACAATAACCGAAAATAAACTCAGCGCAATAACACAAAACTGAAAGCTTACAGGAGCAATTGATGAAATAGCCAAAGCTCCTAAATAAATGATAGAAGTAAGATTTACAAACACATAGATTAACAGCCAGATAATAGCCATAATGGTACTTACTGTTCCGCTGTATCTTTTGGCCAGAAACTGCGGCATGGTAAATATTTTATTTTTAAGATAAATGGGCAAAATGAACATCGCCACGATAATTAATGTGGCGGCAGACATCCATTCGTAAGAAGCAATCGCAAGTCCGATGGCAAATCCCGAACCACTCATACCGATAAAATGTTCTGCTGAAATATTAGAAGCGATCAGCGATGCTCCAATTGCCCACCAGGTTAGTGATCCTTCTGCTAAAAAGTATTCGTTGGAACTGGTTGCTGCGGTTTTCTTGCTTCTGTAAATATACATTCCATAAGCCGTGACTATGACAAAGTAAATAAAGAAAACAATATAATCTGCGGTTTGTAATACATTCATAATGTGTGGTTATTGTGTGGTTAGATAGTAAAATGTATTTAAATTTGAATGTCTCTCAAATTTTTAGAAACCATTTTCTTTTATATAGAAAATAAAGTAACAGAAGCTGTACAACGGTTACTGATAAAGCAGCAAAAAAAGGCTGCCATACAAGTGGCGTAAAATTGATAAGTCCGCCAAAAACATAATCTGCTGTATGTTTAAAATCAACCAAACCTTCGGCAGCGATGTAAATCAAAATAGAATTTGAACCGATTAAGATTAATGGAAATGCCCATTTATGAAAACCGAACAAATCAATTATCAAATAGAAAAAAACAAAAAACAAAATGCTAAATCCTCCAACAAAACATACAAATGAACTCGTCCATAAATGTTTATTGATTGGGAAATTAATATCCCAAAGCAATCCTGCCATAATCAGAACCAATGCCGTAAGAGCCATTAAAAGCAATTTTACTTTTATAGAAAAAGAGTAATTTACTTTTAAAAATGTTCCTGTAAAAACACCTAATAATGCTGTAGCAATAGCAGGTATGGTAGAAAATATTCCTTCCGGATCATAAACAGTACTGTGTAGCCTGCCTGGTAAAAACAGACGATCAATATAACCTTCGAGTGATCCTTCTTTGGTCAAAACTCCTGCACCAAAATTAGGAACGGGAATCCACTTCATTGCGGCATAATAGCCTATCAAAATAGCGAAAAACCAGATCAATTGTTTTTTTATGTCAAAATTTAAATAGATGATTCCGGCAAAAAACCAAGCCAGTCCAATTCTTCCTAAAACACTTGCAAAACGGGTATGATCAAAACCATCGAATCTCAATAATCCATTTACCACAAAACCTAAAACCAGTAAAATACAGGTTCTCCTAAGCATTGATAAATAAATTTTCTTCTTTTCGTTACTTGGTAATTCTTGTGGCGTTTTTACACCAGCCAGTTCCATTTTCTTTTCAAAAGAATAGGGCATTGAAACTCCTGCCACAAATAGAAAAACAGGAAAAATCATATCATAAAACGTAATTCCATTCCATTCTGCATGATGCAATTGCGATGACATCCAGATAAAAACGGGAATTGGGGCAGCTTTGGCAAGAGCATGAATAATATGTTCTCCGCTCATAATCCAAAACATAACAAATCCGCGAAGCGCATCCAAAGAAATTAATCTTCCTTTTGTAGTGTTACTCATTTTTTAAGTATTCAGTGGTCAGTTGATAGTGTTCAGTTTTTAGTCTCAGTATTCGGTATTCAGTCTCAGTGGTCAGTTGATAGTATTCAATCTCAGTATTTCAGTGGAAACCGGGGCTGAATACTGAGACTGAAAACTGAATACTTTAAAAAATTGGTTTTATAATAAATCCGTAGCTGTATTCATTATTTTTCAATAAATACTGCTCGTGTGGATATTCTCCCCAGCTATTATCTCCACCTAAACCACGTTGAGCAAGGTCAACACAAACTACAACTTCATTGCGTGGCGTAATATCGCTGGAGTGCAGATTTTTCTTTGTCATTCCGCCATCAAAATCACTCGGATAATTATTTAAAGCACTCATACATAAAGATTGCAGACCTTTTATTTCCAAGCCATTTCCATTGTTGCCTGACAACTTAAACCAGCGTATATCGGTCTTGTATCCATTTTCCTGTGGGCGTGTATAAGGCACATATTGGTCTGCAACTTTACTATAATAAATTCCTTTAAATGAACTTGTTTTTCTATCTGAATAATTTTCTAAAGGTCCTCTTCCGTAATAATCCAGATTTTCTAACGTGTTTTTTAGGGTAAAAATCATTCCGAAACGCGGTATTTCCGGTACCGGATTATTTCCTTTTTTATAAGATGCTTTTATTTCTAAAGCACCGTCATTTCCTAATGAATATTTAATTGTATAATCAGAAGCAACATCATTCAGTTTTAATTTTGCAACGATATATTGCTTGCCATTTTCTTCAATTACTTCAATATTTTCTAAAGCCAGGTTTTTACCAGCATTACGCCATACATTCAGTTTTTGAGGCATTTTATTTCCAAAATCGTTATCTGTTGGTGCTCTCCAGAAATTAGGTTCAGGATATTGTTTAAAGTATTCTTCGCCTTTTAAACTATAGAAAGAAATTAATCCCGTTTTTTTGCTAATTTTTACCACTACATTATCTGATGTCAATACAAACTGCTCCTTTTCGTCCTGAATTTTGGCTGCATTTGCCTTTTCTGATTTCGTAAAATAGTTGGAATCTTCGATTACAAACTGCTCTTTGGCAATTTCAAAATGCTGAGGCAGTAATTCAGAACCCGTTTTGGTGTATGCAAAAACATTCAGTAAATATTCTGTCCCTTCTTTTGACTGTAATTTTGGCAAATCAAGTTTAAATTGTTTTTTAGATTTCGGATTTAAAGCAACATCGATTGTGCCTTCTTTGATTACTTTTCCATTTTCTAAAACCTCATATTTAAAGTTGTATTTATTTAGGTTTGTAAATCCAAAATCGTTAATAATTTCGATCACTCCGTTTTTGATATCAACTGCATTAAATAAAATATCCTGATAGACTTTTTTTACTTCAAATGCTCCGGGATGCGGTGTTCTGTCAGGAAAAACCAATCCGTTATGGCAAAAATTTTCATCATTTGTATAGTTCTGACTTCCTAAATCGCCGCCATAAGCCCAATATTTTCTGCCAACTTCATCTGTTGTTTCAAATCCCTGATCTACCCAATCCCAGATAAAACCACCCTGCATATTTTTGCTTCCGCGAATGATATCCCAGTATTCCTGAAAATTACCACTGCTGTTTCCCATCGCATGCGAATACTCACACATGATGTACGGACGGCTGACTTCTTTGCGCGCCGCATATTCTTTCATGTAAGCAATTGTTGGGTACATTGGGCAAACGATATCTGTGTTTTCGTTTTCTTTTGCCTGCTCAAACTGAACCAATCTTGTATTGTCTCTTTTTTTGATCCATTTGTAGGCTTCATGAAAAACGGGTCCGTTGGCACTTTCATTACCTAATGACCAAATAATTACCGACGGCATGTTTTTATCTCTTTCAACAAGACTATAGATTCTATCCAGATGTGCTTCTCTCCATTCCGGAAGATGACCCGGATTAGTTTTTGGATTCATCCACATAAGAGGCTGTCCCTCTACTCCCATTCCGTGACTTTCGATATTGGCTTCATCTACCAAAAACAAACCATATTTATTACAGAGTTTTACCCATAAAATATTATTTGGATAATGACTGCAGCGCACTGAATTAATGTTTAGCTGCTTCATCATTTTGATGTCTTTCATCATCGTAGCTTCGTCCTGATAATGTCCCGTTTTCGGATTATGTTCGTGAATATTTACACCATGAACCATTAAGCGAACTCCGTTTACCAGTAATTGCCCGCCTTTTAATTCTACTTTTCTGAATCCGATTTGAGTTGAAACGGTTTCTACAATATCACCTTTTGCATTTTTTAAGGTCAAAAGCAAAGTGTATAAATTTGGCGCTTCGCTGCTCCATAATTTTGGATTGGATACATTCTGAGAGAAATTTAAAGTCTGAATTTTCGATGCTTCAAAACTTACATTCAACTCTTTGGTAAACACATTTTTTCCTGAAGCATCAACTAGTTTCGCCGTCAATTTTTGATTGTTAACAGCAGTCGAAGTCAGGTTTTTCAAGCTTACTTCTACATTCAAACTTCCGTTTTTGTACTTTGCATCTAAATCTGGTTTGGCAAAAAAATCGGAAATGCGAACATTATCAGTGCTATATAAATAAACATTTCTGTCAATTCCGGAAAGTCTCCAGAAATCCTGATCTTCCAGATACGAGCCATCACTCCATCTGTAAACTTCTACAGCCAAATCATTTTTTCCTGGTTTTAAATATTTAGAAATATCAAACTCTGCCGGACTTTTGGTGTTTTCGGTATACCCTACTTTTTCACCATTCACCCAAATATACATTGCCGATGTTCCTGCTTCAAAATGAAGAAAAACATGTCGGTTTTTCCAGTTTTCAGGCAAAACAAAATCTTTTTTATAAGACCCGACAGGATTATCCCAATGATTGATAAAAGGTGGATTTTTCTCAAAAGGATAGGTGATATTGGTATAAATTGGAATACCGTAACCGTTTAATTCCCAATTAGAAGGTACTTGTAATTCTTTCCAATGCAAAGTACTGAAATCTGTTTTGTAAAAATCTTTCGGGCGCTGATCTGGCGTTGGCGACCAGGAAAATTTCCATTTACCGTTTAAAGAAAAATACCATGGTGAGTTTTCATACTTATCCATTATAGCAGAAGTTTCATCTGCATAAGGCAAAAAAGCTGCACGCGCCGGTTCTCTGTTAATTTGAAATACAAGCGGATTTTCCCAATCGTTGCGATCTTTTTCCTGAGCGAAAACTACAGTTACACAAAGTATCAGCAGGCTTAGCAAAAATATTTTGGTTTTGATTTTATGCATTATTTTGGTTTTAGATAGCTTTCAAACGAAATTTTGACATTTCTAGAACTTCAATTTCTCAGGCAAATATTTAGCAACTAATTCTTTATAATAAGGAAGTAATGCTTTTACATCTGGTTTAACCGGTGCTTTAGTGTACAAATCATACGGATTGAACTTTCTTACCCAATCAAACATTTCTATGTCTTTTTCATTCATTAAATGAGCATAAGCATTTTCTTTATGCTGTGAATAAAAAGAATGATAACGAATCATGTACAAAGCCGGATCTGGAAGATAATCTTTCATAATCTGATACAAATATTCATCGTGACCCCAACTCATTTTTACCTTATCCAATCCGCAGTTTTGGGTGTAAACACCAAATTTGGTATTGAATCTTTCGTCTGTATAATCTGGATTTTCTTTAAAAAAATCTGAATAAACAATTTTATCTGAGTAAGCACATCCAACCGGAAATGTATCACCGACAACTGCCCACTGTGGTTCTCCGAACAAACATAAAATTTTACCTAAATCATGGATAAATCCCGTTAAGACAAACCAATCCGGGTGGCCGTCTGCCCTAATGGCTTCAGAAGTCTGTAAAAGGTGTTGTGTCTGATCTAAATCTATATCCGGGTCGCTATCATCTACCAGCGTATTTAAAAAATCAACGGCTTCCCAGATTGACATTTCTTTTTTGTTGAATTGTAGAAACTCCTGCTCTTTGCTGCACACAAAATCATAAGTTTGATAGGTATGGTTTATTCTATAAAATTCCTTAACAGTTTCTACTCTTTCCGAATCGACATAATTCCTGAATTCTTCTTTTTGTTTTTCCGGCGTACTTTCAGAAGGATCAGGATATCGCAATAACAAATCATCTTCCCATTCATCTAAATTATTCAACGGATTATCTGTATCTATATGCTTTTTCATAATGCTAAAAATTAAAAGTTATAAAGACAAAAATAGAATTACCTATACCGTTCAAAATGGATTAATACATCAAAAACATGGATAATTTTTATTATTATAGGATTTTTACAAATATTTAGCTGATTATTTTGGTGTGTTCCCAAGGTTTCAATCACGGGAGACGTAGCAGCAGAAATTAGATTATGGATATACATTGCGCTCCCACGGTTGAAACCGCGGGCAATGTTTTGAATATAGATATGAAAGATTGGGAAATTGCATTTCAAATATAGCTCGTGGTTTCAACCACGGGAGACGTTTGGGAAGAAATTAGATTGTGGACATAGATTGCGTTCCTGTGGTTGAAACCACAGGCTATGTTTTTAATATTGAAAAAAAAATGCGGAATTGCACATCAAATATTGCCCGTGGTTTCAACCACGGGGACATAGCGGGGAAAATTACATTATGGATATGCATTGCGCTCCCGTGGTTGAAACCGCGGGCTATGTGTATCTTCAGGATATCTTTGTCAAAGTTTTAAACTTTGACAAAGATTCAGTTTCAATAGAAATGGAAAAATTAATTAATCAGCTTACTAGGCGGAAAACCAAACTGTTTTTTAAAACATCTGCTGAAATATAAAGGATCATTAAAACCTACTAAATTCGTTACTTCAGAAACATTGTACTTTTTAGATTTAAGCAGTTCTGCTGACTTTTTTAAACGAATAGTCCTGATAAATTCGTTTGGAGCCAAATCTGTCAGTTCTTTAATTTTTCTGTATAATTTTGAAGAACTAACACCCAATTTATCACATAAAAATTCTGTCGAAAGATCTACTTCGCTCAAATTATCATTGATTAAATTGGTTACTTTTTCCATAAATTCTTCATCAATTGGTGAATGTGTCAGCATGCTGATCTTTCCTTCTACTTCACCGGAGAATTTTTGTTTAAGTTCTAATCTTGATTTGATTATGTTTTCAATAACCGTTTTAAGCAGTAATGGTTCAAAAGGTTTAACCAAATAACCATCAGCTCCCATGTCATAGCCTTTTACTTTATCCATGTTTTCAGAAAGTGCAGTAAGCATTACAACCGGAATATGGCTTATAAATTCATCATTTTTTAATTGTTGACAAAACTCCAGTCCGTCCATAACAGGCATCATAACATCTGTAACGCATAAAATTGGTTTAATTTGTCGGCAGATTTTCAAACCTTCTTCTCCATTTTCTGCGTCATAAACTTTGTAATAATCAGATAAATAGTCAACCAGATATTTTCTAAGTTCGCTGTTATCTTCAATTACTAATATTTTTTCTTTTAAATCTGTGTTTTGAATGATTTTCTTAGCCGCTTTTTCTGGAATAAGCATACTTAAACTGTCATTTTTAAGCGCATATTCAAACACCTCTTTATGCTCGTAAGAATCACGGTCAATCGGAATTTCAACTCTAAATGTGCTTCCCTTTCCTGTTGTACTTTCTACAGAAATAATTCCTTTATGAATTGCCACTAAAGATTTTACCAATGACAAACCAATACCCGATCCTGTATTATGGGCTTTACTGTTTGTTGCCTGATAAAATCGTTTGAAAATTTTGTCCTGGCTTTTTAAAGGAATACCAATTCCGTCATCGGTTACTTCTATCACTAAAATATCTTCAACCGTATCTTTAAGCCTGATGTACAAGTCTACATTTCCGTTTTTATTGGTAAACTTTAATGCATTCGACAAGAGATTGTACAGGATTTTATCATACTTATCATTATCCAGCCAGCCGTTTATTTCATCATCTTCAGAGATAAAATTGAGCTTAATCTTTTTATCATAAGCCATTTCCTTAAAGGAGTCAAAAATATTTTTTGAGTAAGCCAGAATATCGGTTTTAGTAACTTTTAGTTTTAATTCACCTGACTGCGCTTTTCTAAAATCTAATACCTGATTTACCAGATTCAGTAATCTGCTGGCATTTTGATAAATTAAATTATATCTGCTTTTTTCATAATCCGTTGCGTTATTGCTTTCATCCAAAAGCTGTTTGGCAGGACCTAAAATAAGCGTTAAAGGTGTTCTTAATTCATGCGAAATATTCGTAAAGAAACGTAATTTCTCATTATTCAATTTAACGTCGTGTTCTCTGTTTACTTTTTCGGTAAGCAGTTCTTGTTTTAAACGAATTCGGTTTTTGATTTCTTTTCTAATGAAATAAAAAACACCAAATAAAAGGCCAAGAAACAGTATAAAAGAAATAGGTGTCAGCCAAAAAGGCGGCAGGATTTTTATTTTATATGAAACAGTTTTGCTCCAATATCCGTCGCTGTTGCTTGATCTTATTTTAAAAACATAATTTCCGGGATAAAGATTTGTATACTGAACTATTCTTGACGTACTATTAACGGTAATCCACTGCTTATCAAAACCTTCCAGCATATATTGAAACTTATTCAGCTTTTCGTTTGCAAAAGACGGAGCTGAAAACTGAATCGAAAAATCGCGGTTCTTATGGGTAAGTTCTATTTCATTTCCATAATTCAAATCTTTTGAAAGCGGAATTTCTCCATTAATCTCCATTTCCGGGAAAACTTCTTCATTCTGAATTTTAAATTCGGAAATCACCGGTAACGGCGCCCATTTGTTTCTTTTCATTGCAGGAGGCGAAAAAGAAATAATTCCATTTTTACCTCCCAGAAAAATATTCGAATTATTAAAGTAAAAAAAGCCGCTTGAACTAAAAACGTCCAATCTGTTACCGCTGTTTACATGATAAATACTGATATCCCTTAAATTAGCTTTAACAAAAGCAATATTGTTATTATTGATATTCAGCCATAAATTTCCTTGTGTATCTGATAAAATATCGGTAATCCATTTCCCCGAAAGTTCTTTAAGATTTTTTACCGGTTCAAATTCGTTTTTTTTCGGATCATATAGACAAAGCCCAAAACGTGTTGATGCCCATATTTTTCCTTTTGCATCGACCAAAACGTCACTTACATTTTCATCATGAGGAACTCCTTTTTCTTTGATAAAAAGCGACGAATAGGTTTCTATTTTTCCTGAATTGATATTGTATTTTACAACTCCGGTTTCTGTGGCAAACCAAACATTATTTTTAGCATCTCTTTCAATTGCATTAATCTGAAAGTCTGGTAAAAGTTTACTTGATGTTTC
This sequence comes from Flavobacterium sp. MEB061, assembly GCF_000834715.1. Classification (NCBI taxonomy): domain Bacteria; kingdom Pseudomonadati; phylum Bacteroidota; class Flavobacteriia; order Flavobacteriales; family Flavobacteriaceae; genus Flavobacterium; species Flavobacterium sp. MEB061. The sequence continues at coordinate 157,171 of NZ_JXQR01000002.1, forward strand.
TACTTGCAGCGTTTTGGTGTTCAAAATTACTGCACCTTCTCCAAAGGAACCTACTATCATCGAATCGTCTGTAATCTTTGTAAAAGCAAAAACAGGGGATTTTTCAAATCCTGCCTTTATTTCTCTGGAAGAATTTGTACTGTAATTGTAAACTAATATATTTCCGTCCCAAAGACCGCAATAAAAGATTTTACCGTCGTCAGAATAAATACTGGCAATATCTTTTCCTGTGTTATGTAAAGGAGTTGAGCCTTTTGTATTTGAAATAAAAAGTCCGTTATGGTAAGTCGCCACAATCACTTTTTGGTCATACGTTTTAGCAAAACCTCTAATACGCGGTGCCTGATTACCTATAGAACGTGAAATATCTTTGTTTAAAGTGAACTGATTTTCATAAGGATCATATTTATCCAAACCATCTTCTGTCCCGATCCATAAAACTCCGGAAGCATCAAAATAAAGTGCTGAAATTAAATTATCTACAAGCGAAGTATCATCTGATAAAATAGAATAATACCATTTATAATTTCCCTTTTGAATATCTTCTAATTGATTACAAACCAGCAATCCGCCTAAAGTTCCAACCCAGTATTTTCCATCGGGAGCGCGTGCAACCGATAAAAAATAAGGTCCTAAAGCGCCTCTAATCTGTTTGCTTTCTATATATAAATTGACAAATTGATCACTGGTTTTATTAAGTTTATATAAACCTTCACGGGTTCCGACAAAAATATCCGACTTGGCATCTTCGTAAATAAAATTAATATATGGATTTTTTATGTTGGAATACGGAACAGAAAGCGTGTAATTATTGATTCGTACAATTGCTCCTTTAGCATCCATTGTTATTTTTGCGATACCTGATTTTTCATAACTGCCAACCCAGATATTGCCTTTTTTGTCTTCAAAAATTTCTTTTACATAATCAAAACCTTTAAGCTTAATTTTTTCGAATCGGTTTTCTTTCAGGAAAAACAGATACATACCTTTTGTTTTGGTACCCACCCAAACCCTTTTAAATTTATCTACATAAACCGATCTTACTTCATCATCGGGCAGACTGTTTGGATCTTCTTTTTTATGAAAAAAGGTCGTGAAAACATGCGTGTCCATCTGGAAAAGTGTCAGTCCTTTTCTGGTACCAATCCATAATTGATTTGAAGCTTCATCAAGTTCCAAAGCCGTGATATCATCATTGTACAATTTATTTTTTCCCGGAGTAGAACTCATGTAATTTTTGAACTGATAACCATCGAAACGATTTAATCCTGAGAACGTTCCAAACCACATGAAACCTTTTTTATCCTGTACAATATGGCGTACCGAATTATGAGACAATCCGTTATTGTCATTATAATGCGCAAATTTTATATTCTGTGAATAAGAATTATAAAAAAGGGCAAAAAATAAAAATAGTGTAAAAGATTTTTGTCTCATCGAAATAAATTATAAATGCAATTTAATCTTTTTGATTTAATAAATATCAAAATTATTTAACAGATAAATTATCAATTTTGTTATTTTTCAAATCAATTTTAAAATGATCAGAAGGATCGCCGTTCATGGTTTTTAAAACTATTTCTGCCCATAAAATGAGTTTTGGATCATTTGATTTTTTCAACTGTGTACAAACCAATTCATATTGCTTTAATCTCTTGTTTCCAATTTCTGAAAAGGCCAATTCATCAGCACTTTTTAAACGGTAAAAATCGAAAATCATATCAAAACCAGTCCAAGATTCAAAATCAGAAATAGTCAGGGAATTTGATTTCAAATCTTTATCCATTTCTGATGCATTTTTATTTATTTCTAATAAATCTTTACCTGAAAGATTTACAATTGATTTTAAAAAATCGGCTGGAAAATCTTCGGGTAAAAATCTTAAACGAACTAATTCTTTTAAATGCCAGTTTGTAAATGCTGCATAATCCTTGGCTTTTAAAATTTCTTTATTCCAAATATGCTCATTTTTACTATTCTGCAAATGCGCATATTCTTCTTCATAAAAAGGAAATAAACTATTGAAATTAGGCACTTTGCCAATTACAACTGTTTCAACCTCAAGTTCAGAATCAGAATGAATCGTCAATATTTTATAAGCCGGCATATAAGCTGCAAGCGAAGGCGTTTGGATATTAAACAATGTATTTCCGTTTGCGGATGTTCTTACGCCCGTATCGTTGATGTGCATGTGGCCTCCAAAATGAATCTGAATCCCGGCATCTGCAAATTGCTGCGCTACTTCTTCGTTAGGAACTCGCTGCAGCTGCATTTTATCGGCACCAAAAAGCTGTTTTAATTCCGGCGAGGCATTGTCATTAAATTCCACCATTGGATAATGACTAAAAGCAATCAGTATTTTCCCTTTTTGTTTCGCTTCCGCGGAAACCTTCTTTACCCAGTTTAATAAGTGACTTTTATAAATCAGAACGTTATTATAACCTGTATTGGCTCCCGAAAAATCATGCGGATCATCTTGTTTTCCTGATAATTTATCGTTTGGAACATAAGCATTGGCATCTATAGCGAAAAGCCAGATTCCTTTTATTGGTTCGACCACATAACTGGCATCCGGAAGATATAGATTGGTGTTTTTAATTAGATACGTTCTTTTTTCTAAAACAGATTCTTTTTGAGCTTCTTCAAAATTATAATGCTCATAAGTGTAATTTGAAAAAGGAGTTTCCCAATACAAATCAGTCTTTTTAGGAAAAAAACCAAAATCCCGCATTTCGGCAATGGTTTCCTTATAACCCCAGTTTTTAATATCGGCTGTAATAATGGGTTCCAGTTCGCTTTTACTTTTATCGAAATTTTTTGAACTGCTGATGATCTGCTCTTTTCCATCTTTGCCTAAAAAATCAGTTTTAGCGGCATCTTGCGAAAATGGTCTTACAACATCATGATTTCCAGTTGTAACATAAAAAGAAAGTCCATGTTTTTGGGAATATTCGTTGAGTATTTTCTTCAATCCGCGCACGTGAACAGGCTGTCCGTCGTCGCTAAAATCGCCCGGAAGAACGACTTGTTTGATGCCTCTTTTGACAATATCATTTAAGGCTTCTAAAAAGGCAAAATAATTTTCATTGAAAATTCTGGTAGAATGCAATTGAGCGTTCATCGTCCTGATATTGGCGTATTCGCCCGTAACCGGATTTTTGATTCCCCGATAATTGTTATCTTCAAATTGGGCAAAAATATCTTGTAAATGAACATCGGCTATAAAAGCAATTTGGACTTCTTTTTTAGTGGTCTGCTGTGATTTGCAGGAATATAAAGAAAGTAATAGTACTATTATGGCCGATATTCTAAACATGTAAGTCTTTTAAATGCGCATTATTTTTTAATGTAAGCTTCTAATTTATCTAAAGTGTTTAATTCACTTTCTCTTGCGCTCGAAGAAATGATTTTTGTTTCTAATGTTTTTGTTGGTTTAGAGATTAACAAATATTGTGTCCCGTCATCTGTAGTTTTTTCATAATCTTTTGGATTGTACATAATTGCTGCTCCAATCTCTACGATTTCTGCTGCAACATCTTCCGGATGTTTTCCCCAAACTGCAATATAATTGGTTCCTTTTTTGGTTCCGAAATCTTTGAAATAATTAATTCCTGTGGCAAATTGTACTTTTTCTCCGCTTAAAGAAACAGCTTCTACTTTTGCCTCTCTTTTACCGGAAAACACCGTAACACGAACTAAAATATCTACTTTTTTTCCTTTGTAAGGAACTCCTCTTGAAATCATTTCCATCCACGAAGTTGTATCTGTTTTTCCCACGCGTGCTAAACGATTTGTTACCGGATTTAAAGGCACAACTTTTTCTCCATCCCAAAGTTTTACACCTCCCAAACCTACAGTTGATGCTACTTTATAGTAATCAGCACCCCATCCTTCTTTTTGCTGTTCCGGCGTTGGGTACCAATTTGCCTTTCTTAACTCTAAACCTGGTTTTGCTTTAGAATAAACATCAATCGCTACTTTATCGCTGAAGTAAATTCGCAAAGCCATCCATTCATTTTCAACAGCAGGCCCGTGATGTCCAATTGTTTTATATAAATCTCCCGTTTCTGAACCAATATCGGTCAGATAGGTAATTTTATCAGACTTCATATACAAACTGGTATCTGTATTATTTTGTCCAAAACAAATGCAGCAAAAAAGTAAAGTGGTTATGATTGATAATCTCATAATTTCAATTATTAATAGTTTAAAATTTAATTTTCGTAAATTTAAACTAACATTTCAATACTTTCACTATTACGCAAACGATTTCTCAATAAATAGTTGTTTTGTGATAAAAAGGGGAAAACACGACAATATAAACCAGATGAAAAAGTGTTTTTTTTACTTATCAGCCACTTTCACCAAAGTAAAGTTTATCCCTAAAGGATTTTTAGCTATTTTACAGATTAATGGATATTCTGGATTTTTGATAATCCACATTTCGGTTTCATCAATTTGTGCGATTACATGTAAAGCTTCGATTGATTTTCCGTCAATCGAAACTCCGTTTTTGTCTTCGTTTTTATCTAAAACATAAGTTGTATTATTATAAACAAATGAACTATTTTTTACTAAATCCTGATATGCCGATCTTGAAATCATAAAAAAGGTTTCTGTCGGTTTTAAGTTTAAAACCGGGGCGTATTCTCCTTGGTTAAAGCTTAAGGCATTTCCATTTTTTACTGCTTCAGGAAGCATCACAATACTGCTTTTTACGCCTCTGGTTTCCAATTTAAAAGTTAGTCCGTCACCTGCCGTTTGAGCTATAAGTGATAAAGTTCTAGTTTGGCCGTGCAGTTTGCAGACATAATTTAGTTCTGTATTATTTTTTATTGTCGGATTGTAGTTTTGAGATGTTCCTTTTTGATAAACGATACAAAAAAGAATCATTAAAAATATATTTTTCATCTTGCTTATCATTTTATTTAACTGGAGGTAAAATAGTAGTTCCCCAAGCCGAAGGTTTAGAGTCCATTTCTAAAACTAATTCTCCTCCGTTATTAATATCATCGTGTAAAATCCATGCTTTGTTGTATGGTTTTCCGTTTAGAAATGCCGCTTTAATGTATTTGTTTCTATCGTTCATTTTTTTTGCCGAAATAGTAAACTTTTTACCGTTTTCTAATTGCATGGTTGTTTCTTTTATCAAAGGCGTATTAATCAGATAATAAGGCTGTCCGGCATTTGGATATAGGCCCATCATGTGAAAAGCAAGCCAGGAAGACATTGCTCCCGAATCATCATTGCCCGGCAATCCTTCTCTTGAAGTATTGAAATTGTTTTTGATAATCGTTCTGATTCGGTCACTGCTCAAATAAGGCTTACCGATCCAGTGATACAAACAAGGCGTTAAAAACGAAGGCTCATTGGCTACATTATACAAATCTGAATTAAAGAAAGTATTCAATCTCTCTTCAAAAGCTTTTTCACCGCCTGATTTACGAACTACTTCTGGAATATCATGCGGAATGCTAAATGAATATTCCCATGAATTTCCTTCGTAGAAAAACACGCACCAATGGCATACATACCAAGGCGATTCGATAATTACGGGCGTATATTTATAAGTAGGTTTCTGGATTTTTGATTCGCCGAAAACAACATCATCAAGCCAGTTTCCGTTTTTGTCTTTTGGCATAATAAAACCTTTGGCTCCGTTATTTTCGTAATCAGGACGCCATAAATTCTGCCAGCTGTCGGCTTGTTTGATATATTGATTGTACAAATCGGTTCTGCCTAATCCTTTTGCAACAACGGCAATATTATAATCGTTGTAGGCATAATCGATTGTTCGGTTTCCTGCGCGGTCTGTGCCGAAGGGAACGTATCCTAGTTTTAAATAATCTATTAATCCGCCTCTTCCTTCTTTTTCTTCATTTCCTCCCGGCGGAACGGTTGCGTCTTTGAGCATAGCCTGCAAAGCCAGTTCGTAATCAATTCCTTTTAAGTTTTTTACAAAAGCATCTGCCAGAACAACCTCAGCGTTTGAGCCGCCTTGCGTTCTTCCGTTGTCGTTACCGCTTCTTCCTTCTGGTAAAAAGCCTTCGCGTTTGTAAATATTGAGCATCGCATTAATTATTTCAACTTTACGTTTAGAATCGATCAGCGTAATTAAAGGGCTTGATGTTCTAAAAGTATCCCAAATCGTATAAAAATCATCATAATATGGTTCGTCATTTGTCCATAAGGGATTTTCTCCGGTTCTATCAACAGGCATAATCATTGTGTGATATAAACCTGTGTAGAACATTTTTTTATATTCATCTGAAGTGTCTGCAGAAAGCTGAATTCGACTTAATAAGTTTTCCCATTTATTTTCTAAGGTGGATAAAACGGTATTAAAATCCCAATGCGGAATTTCTACTTCTATGTTATTTTTTGCTTTTAATTCACTTAAAAAAGAGATTCCGATTTTGACATTCAGTTCTTCTTTTCCCCCGTTTCCGAAAGAAAGTAAAGCGGCTGTTTTCTTTCCAGAATCAAATTGTACTTTTTGATTGCTGTAAAATTTTCCGTCTTTAAAGGTTACATATTTTGCAATCGGCTGATCGAAAACTGCCCAGAAATAAACGGTATAAGCGCGTCCGTTATTCCAGCCTCCTCTGATTCTGCTGTAACCTCTCACTTCAGTATCCGAAACAATTTCGATCTGCGAACCTACAAACTGCTGTGCTTCTCTGGCATCAGGAATCTTTTCTTCTCCAAGAAAAAATCCCGGATCTATTTTTAATTCTTTTGAGGTGTTTTTTGGATAAGTGATACGGTAAAAAGATACTTTTTCGCCTGTCGTTATTTCGGTTTTGATTTTATTTTCTTTGAAAACAGTTTCGTAGTAACCCAGTTTTACATTTTCTTCTGTTCGAAATGATGTCTGATCCATTTTATCCAAAGCACCGGAAAATGGCATAATTTGAATGTTTCCGTATTTCGGGCCACCGCCTGTTCCGCTTACGTGTACCTGACTGAAACCGGTTGCTTCTTTTGGCATTGGAAGCCAGCCGCTGTTTGGACTTGAGGTACAATCCGGACTTGGTTTTACCATTCCGTATGGACACGACGGGCCTATAAAAACCCTGCCGACTCCTTCTGATCCAATCATTGGGTCAACGTATTGATGAACGGTTTTCTGAGCGTTACTTGTAATTGTTGTAAGAAATGATATTCCTAAAAAAAAGATAAACTTGGATGATATTTTCATTGTGGTTATTTCTTTGTTTTTTGTTTGTGTGTTTAGTTATTTTTAATATTTCTCAAATAACTATATTTATATGTTTTTATGCGTTAATAGGGTTTTAACCCAACGTTATCTTTACTATTTTTCTAGCTTTGGCTGATCTGACATTTCTAAAATCAACTCACCTCCATTAGTAATCTCCTGATGTGAAAGACTGAATTTTGGCACTGCTTTCTGATTGAATTTGATATCCTTTATATACACATTTTCAGCGTTGTTATTATTGGCTTTGATGGTGAATGTTTTGCCTGAATAATATTTCGGATTTAAGTCTATCGTGATTTTATTGAATATTGGACTTCCAATTTGATAAACGGCATCTTGGTCTGTTCCTCCGTTTATTTGAAATAAACCTAATTTAAGCAATACATTTAGACTTCCCATTAATCCCTGGTCTTCGTCGCCGTTATAACCAGTTGCCGGAGATAATCCGCTGAAAGTTTCTTTTACTACATTTCTTGTCCAATACTGTGCTAAATCCGGCCTTCCCAGTAGCGTAAAAATATTGGATGTTTGTATAGAAGGCTGATTTCCAAAATTTACAGGAATTCTGCTAAACTCCGGATGTAATTCTGCATCATGCGATGTACCAGAAGTATACTTTTGTTTTTTAGCCGTTTCAAATTGAGTGTTCAATTTTGCGACAGCTTTTTCCTTTCCTCCCATTAAAACGGCCAGACCTTCAATATCATGCGGAACAAACCATGTTGATTGTGCTCCATTTGATTCTATAAATCCATTTTCATACTGATAAGGATCGTAATTTTCACGCCATTTTCCTTCTACGTTTTTCGGACGCATCCAGCCTATTTGTGTATCAAAAACATTTTGATAGTTTTTTGCCCTTTTGATGAAATAATTGTAATCTTCTTCATAATTTAATTTTTTAGCCAATTGTGCCAAAGTCCAATCCTGATACGCATATTCTAAAGTCTGGCTTGTACCGTCTTCATGGCTTCCGAAATTACCTTCGGGAAGCGGATAAGGCACATATCCTTTTTCTAAATAATATTTTAATCCACCACCAATATTGGTATTGTGTTCATATCCTGCTTTTTCCATAATACCTCCCGGCATATGATTTTTTTTGAGGGCGGTATAAATCTCTTCTAAATCTTCTTTTACAATTCCTTTTTGAATGGCACTTACGATAAAAGGTGTCGCCGAAGCTCCGGTCATTACATAAGTATCATTTCCTCCCGAAGGCCCGCGTGGAATCATACCGCCGTCTTTGTAATACTGCATTAACGAATAGACAAATTCTTCCATAATTTCTGGATATACCAATCCCCAAAGATTATTAATTGTCCATTGGGCACCCCAGAAAGCATCTGAATTGTAATGGTTGAATTTTGGTTTTCCGTCAGCATTTAAAGGCAATTGTCCGAGTCTGAATTTTTCTCCTGTATTATCCGGATAGGCTCCATTTGCGTCACTGATCATTTTTCTGCCTTGAAGCGCATGCCAAAGATCCGTGTAAAATCTTCTTTGGTCGGTTTGGGTTCCTCCTTCTATTTTAATTCTTCCCAGTAAATTACTCCATTGTTTTCTGGAATCGTCAACTGTTTTATCAAAATCCCAATGTGGTAATTCGGTTTCGATATTATTACCGGCATTTTCTATTGAAGTATAAGAAATACCAACTTTCATCAGTATTTGTTCTTTCGTTTTATTAAAACTGACTAAATAATTACCTGTCAGATTGTCTCTTTCTATGGAAGTAATCGGCTCATTTGTTTTAATTTTAAAAAATACGGTTAATGGTTTTGGGCGTCTGAAATTGGTACTCAAAACTAATGAACCCGAAAGTTCATAATCATTGTTTTTTTCTAATTTGCCATTTGTATTTTCACAAGGTCCTAAAATAGTGTTCAGATTAAAAAGAACTGCTTTTTGTGCCTTTAGCGGAAAAGTATATTTATGAAAACCAACTCTTTGTGTGCTGGTTAATTCTGCCGTTATTTGATATCGATCTAATTTTATGGAATGATATCCTGGTGTTATGATTTCGTTTTGATGACTGAATTTCGAGTAAAAGTCTTTAAAAATAGTTGGTTTGTTTTCTGATGCAATTGTCACGGGCATAACTGATACGCCAGACATTTGCCATTCGTGAACGTGGCTGAAACCTTTAACTGTATCTGTAGTATATTTATAACCGCCGCCCCAATCGCCGTTAATTTCGGTATCGGGATTTAGGTTTACCATACCAAACGGACGACTTGCTGATGAAAAGTAAAACCATCTGGAATTTTCGGTGTCCAACAACGGATAAACCATGTCTGATAACTGTTTCTTTTTTAAAGAAATAGTTTTCTGAGCATTGCACGACACTAAAAAAACAAGAGTTAAACCTATTCCAATGCGTCCTATTTTATAGATTTTATTTAGTTTCATTTATTCTGTTTGTATCGTTGGGACAATATTGTTTTAGACAGGATTTCATCGGATTATAATTCTCAAAACATTAGCTAAATGAATGTTACAAAGCTTAATCTTTCACTACTTTCTCAAACGGCATTCGATTAAGCCTTGCTTTCATTCAAAAACAAAACTAAACTGATTCTTACGAGCAACTGAATAGACCAGTTTTTTAGTAAAAAAAGGAGAAGAATTTACGCTCCTCTCCTTTTCAAAATTAAAATTGGGTAACAATGCGTACTTACTAATTCTTATTTTTAATATCCATCATTCTGTATCAGAGCCGGATTTAAAACCATCGCATTGGTTGGAATTGGGAATACACGGCGATAGGTATCTGCATTGGTTTTGTAACCCCATTGCCCTTCATATTTTCCAAAACGGATCATATCATTTCTATGCCATGCTTCCCAGGTAAATTCACGGCTTCTTTCTTTGTAAAGATCTTCTAATGTTACACCGCTTAATGCCGGAGATGTTGTACGATTAGAACGAACCATGTTTACTAATGCGTCTGCACTTTGTCCTATTGTTACGCTTCCTCCACGAAGGATTGCTTCTGCTTTCATTAAAAGAACATCTGAATAACGTAAGAAAGGAACATCATTTTTTTGATTACGATTTGTTGAAGTAGCATCCGGGTAAAATTTAATATTTCTGTAACCCATATTCCATGCAATTTCGTCGTTTCCAAGATCAAATAAAGGTTCACTTTGACGCGGTATAATATCCGGTGTTAAATTTACCTGATAGGTATATGAAGCTCCTCCATCAAATCCTGTATAAAACTGATCGTATCCTTTTTTGGTTGTTGTAACCGTTACTGGTGTAATACCGTCATTCATAAACTGAAGCCCGGTAAGCCATTGTTTATTTCGAATATCATTTACATCATCAAAATAAGCATAAAATTCAGGAAGGGTACTTCTTGGTGCACTTGGTGTAAATGAAAGACCAAACTTAGCTCTTTCAGAACGCGGTACATCATAACGTGAATGGTACATTTGTCCGTTGTAACCTACTGTAACAGCTGCCGGATCGTAAGGAACTGCAAAAATAAATTCTTTCATCAACGGTCCATTTGTTGGGTAAAACATTTGAAGGTAAGTTGCTCTTGGCTCGACAACATATAAGCCTGAGTTGATTACCTCATCACAAGCTGCAATACATTCATTAACACGTGATGTGCCTGTATATACCTCTGCGTTCAAATATAATTTAGCCAGCATTGCATTAGCTGTTTGCTTATTTGGTCTTCCGTAAGTGGCAACTCCTGCTGCAGGATTTAAATTAGGAACGGCATTTTTTAATTCTTTTTCAATAAAATTAAAAACGTCTTTTCTCGGCGTTTTGGCATGAGACGAAAAATCTCCGTATAAAGTATCCAACGGTACATCGCCATAGCTGTCCATTAACATGTAATAAGAAATGGCACGCATTGTTTTTAACTCAGAAATCAACGTGTTTTTATCTGCACCTTCTGGCATTGTCTGTCTTAAAATAGAAATTGCCTGATTACTTGTTCCGATCACTTTAGACGACCAGTCCCAAAGACTTCCTATGATTCCGTTATCTGCATTCCAATCATGATAATGCATTGCGATATAGTTTCTGTTATCAAACCAGTTACCTCCTCTTGCAGGTAAAATAGCTTCGTCTGTAGATAAAGACTGAGACCACCACCAGGCAAATGAAAATTCACCTCGAAATGCTGCATAAACAGGTCCTGTTGTCTGAATGTATTGTGTTGTGTTTTGAGGAAATACTTCCGGTGTCAATTGTGTTGTAATAGGCACTTCAAGGTCATCACAAGACCAGATTAAACCAGCCATAAGTACTGGGAGCCCTAAATATTTTAATATCTTTTTCATAATTTTTAGCATTTAATTTTAGAAGATCACATTTACACCAAACATATAAGTTCTGGTTTTTGGATAGAAGTTATTTGAATCTACACCAGGAGCTGTTCCTCCTTGTTCAACTTCCGGATCAATTCCTTTGTATTTGGTAATAACAAATACGTTGTTTACGGTTTGATAAATACGTACACTGTTTATATACCTTCCCACTTTACCAAAATTATATCCTAAAGTCATGTTGTCTAATCTTACATAGCTGCCGTCTTCTATAAAACGATCTGAATATTTATAAGAGTTTAAGTCATTTGGAGACTCGTTTCCTGCATCAACTAAAATATTATTGGTCATTGCAGTACTAGGTCTGAATAAATCGGCACGAGTGGCATTGAAAATTTTATTACCAAAAACTCCTCTGAAGAAAATACTTAAATCGAATTTTTTGTATTGAAAATTATTTGCCCATCCTACTAATAGTTTTGGCTGTGCGCTTCCTGCATAATGATAATCTACTCCGTTTAAAGGCGTTGTTGTCAGAGCACCATTTTTATCGTAATACTGTGAAACTCCGTCAGCATTTTTTCCTGCATATTTTAAGGTAAAGAATTGTCCTAAAGGTTTTCCTTCTTTAAAAATCTGTAAAGTACTTCCTGTTTGTCCACCTCCGTCTGGCTGTACACGACGAATAGAATCTCCACCAACAAAGAATGGACTGGTTAATTTTACGATTTCATTTTTATTGTGGGCCAAATTCAGATTAGTTGTCCAGCTGAAATTTGCTGTTTTAACAGGAGTTGTACTTAAACTAACCTCAATACCTTTATTAGACATTGTTCCTCCGTTTGCAACAATTGATCCTACTGGTACAAGCACGGGATTTACATTATAATTGAAAATCATGTCTGTTGTTTTTTTGTCGTACACATCAACAGAACCTGTTACTTTTCCTTTTAAGATTGAGAAGTCAACTCCAATATTTGTAGTAGCTGTTTTTTCCCATTTTAAATCAGGATTTGCTGCCTGGTTAGGACCATAAGCTCCAATTTGTTGTCCGTTATAATAGAAAGTTCCTAAACTTCCGGAAATAAACTGTGCTGTATAAGCATTAAATCCAGATGAGTTTCCTGTTACTCCCCAGCTTCCGCGGAATTTTAAATCAGTAAAAAAGTCTTGATTCTTCATGAAATTTTCTTTATCTACTCTCCACGCACCACCTACAGAAGGGAAATATCCCCATTGGTTATTTTGTCCAAACATAGATCCACCATCTCTTCTAATTGATCCTTGTAATAGATATTTATCTTTGTAATTGTAATTCACACGTCCAAAATAAGCTATCAAACGTGTTTTTTGATAGGCTTTACTGTCTCCAAAATTTACCACATAACCATTAACGGAAGTGTAATTACTTAAAGCAAGGTTGTTATACCCAACATTGTCTACAGGAAAGTTCGTTGTTGTAGCCTGAAAACCGTCTCCTAATGTATTTTCCTGCCAAGAGTAACCTGCTACAGCTTTTATTTTATGCTCTCCAAATGTTTTATCCCAAGTAAGGAAACTTTCAATAATATTGTTTCTGGTTTCGTAAGCATTTCTCAATGCAGAACCATTTACACCAAAATTAACCAATGTTTTTGTCAAAGGTGGATCTGGGTTGTTGTAAAAATTGGCACTGTTGTATTGTGAATAATAACTGTCATAAAATTCTCCATGAGAAGTAGTTAATCTTTGGTGTGCTAAATTCAAATTATAAGTGAATCCAAACGGAAGTTTTACTTCTGCAGTAAAGTTACCTACAAGGTTTTCCGTTTTAGTTTCATCGGTACCATGATCAATTAAAGCTACCGGGTTAAAATATCCCGGACTGGTAAAATTTTCAAAAAAACTTCCATCAGCATTTCTTACCGGAGAAACAGGAAGATAACTTGCCGCCTGCAAAAGAACGGTATTTCTCTGTGGTACATTTTGATATTTTGTGCTTGAATTGGTAACGTTTAAACCAAATTTAACTTTATCATCAAAAGCAAATTGTTCAACGGATAAACGGGCAATAATACGAGAAAAGTCACTTTTTAACATTACTCCTTCTTTGTTAAGAGAAGTGATACTTGCTGTATAGTTTCCATGATCTCCGCCGCCGCTCATCGATAAGTTATGGCTGCTTGATGCTGCACGTCCTGTTCTTAAAATTTCTTTTTGCCAGTTTGTATTGGCACCTTTATCATTTTCAGGAGTAAAATTCAAATTGTTTTTAGTTGTAAAATCTCTAAGCTGATCTGCATTCATCATGTCCAGATTATTTGAAACTTCTTCCCAACCAACATAACCATTGTATGCAATCTGAGTTTTGCCCTTACTTCCTTTTTTTGTTGTTACCATGATAACTCCATTTGCAGCACGGTTACCGTAAATAGCCGTTGCAGCAGCATCTTTTAAGACATCGATAGTTGCAATATCGTCTGGAGAAATTACGGAGATATCAACTCCCGGAATACCATCTATTACATAAAATGGTCCTTGTGAACTATTTAATGTAGAAGCTCCACGCAAAACTACAGAAGCCGTTTTTGTAGGGTCACCGCTTGATGAAATGTTCAAACCGGAAACTTTACCTTGTAAAAGCTGTCCTACATCACTAATTGCCCCTCTGTTTAAATCTTCGGCTTTTACAGAAGTTACAGCAGTCGTAAGGTTTTTACGAGATCCTTTTCCGTAACCCACTACTACAACTTGTTCTAAACTGTTTGTAGTAGGCTGCAATTTAATCGAATAATTTGTTTTTGTTTCGTCTAGTTTTAAAGTCAAATCTTCAAACCCCATATAAGAAACTATTAGTGTAGCATTTTTGTTTGAAGCCGAAAATTTAAATTTTCCATCAAAATCTGTTGTTACTGAATTCGTTGTACCTTTCTCTAGTACATTGGCGGCTGGCAGTGGAATGCCTTTGTCATCTAAAACCACACCGGACACTTCTGTTTTTTGTGCCCAGGTATTAATTGAGAAGCAAAAACAAAAGGCTAATAATAAAAGTTTAAGTTTTTCCATTTTGATATTGGTTAATTGGTTAATATAGTATTGACGAAATTAATGGTAAAGAAATGTTAACAAATGGACAAGTTATTCATAAACATGGATAATTCATATAAAGTCAATGATAGCAAGGGTTTCCAAAATTATTTTTCTAAAATTACATAGTTAAAAACTTATTAATTAATCGATTTCGTAAAAATTTCATTTCATATTTTAAGTATAGTTTAAGGTAATGGTTAAAAGTTTAAGTTATATTTTGGTTATATACGTATTAATTATAGTCTTGGTATATTTTTTATTTATTTTCAGTCCATTTGATTTCCCAGTTTTTAATTAATTCTCTTTCTTTTGTTTCATCAAAAGGAGTGTTATCCACTGCTGATTTTTTTAGAGCTTCCAAAAACATTTTCCATCTTGGCCAGTAAAATCCTTTATACATTCCGTTCCACGATCTGGATGCATAATCATTTAAATGTCCTTCTCCTCCCCAAAGCGTTATTAATGTTTTGGCATTTTTTACGTATAATTTAGATACTTCAGGAGAGTTCCCATAATCAGAAGCTGATTTTACCCATTGATCCAGACTGTTTAATGGTTGTCGTGACATCATCTTATCGATATCCAGAGCTTGTTTTTCTATCTTTTTAAATAGTTGATCTCCTTTTGAAATATCTTTTTGCTGATAGGCTTTTACACATTCCATCAAATCCTCATCAATACAAAGCGAGTAGTAATGTCTTGAAGCATCAATTAAATCGTAATTGATAAAATTCTTTTTATCATATTTCTTAGCTTCTTTGGTTAAAATATCCAAAGCTTCTTTTAGTTTTTTCTTGTCTCCGGGATTTCCTTTAAATTCTGTAATTGTTGCAGTCGGGCGTTTAAATAATAAATACGCTCCAGCCCTATCATTCCACCAGCGGGTTTCCCAATATTTGATATTGTAAACAGATTCCAATAATAATTCCCATGCCTGAAAAACAGATTTTGAAGTTGTTTGTCCGTATCTCGCATTTAAATATTTAGTCAGCCAATCGTTTACAGGTTGTTCCCCCTGGCTCCACGGAAGATCATAAATATATTCGTATACAATTGAATTATTATTTAACCCTTCCGGCATTGCACCGTAGCCCACAACATTTCCTTTGTTTGGATTTTTCAGCAAACTCGTCAATTCATTTTTATAGAAATTCAGGTCTCCATAAACAGGATTCGATCCTCCATAATTATGTACATAACCGTAAGTCCATTGTTTACCATAAAAAGCTTCCTGGTTTTCCCATACCTTATATCTGTCGTTGGCATAATCCTGGATCATCAATCTGTCATTTGGCACTTTACTAAGAAATGCGCTGGTAGCTTCTTTTGTCCAGAATTCTTTATTATCTCCAAAAAGCCATCCCTGCATAACCCAGACTGCACCCGGTGCGGCTTCATTAATGGTTTCATAAATCGCACTTCCGTAATTAGAAAGTTCTTCATATTTATTGTGTTCCGAAACCGGAGGTTCAATCTCATTAAAAGAATCTGCCAGATAGAAATTCGACTTGCCGTACATTTTAGTATAAATTTCAATAAAGCGTTTTCCTATTTTTTTAAACAAAGGATCTTTGGAATCTAATAGAAAAGTACTTGCAAAACCACCTCCCGACCAGGATTTTAGTTCCGTTATTTTGGCTTCCGGATGTTTTTCTGCGAAAGCTTTAGGAACATAACCACTAAATGCCGGTACTACGGGATGCATGTCTAAAGCCCTCATTCTTTCTAAGATTTTCTTTTGAAGTTCTTCTTTTTTACTAAACCATTCTTGCGGCAATGGCCCTTCAAGACTGTTGATATTTCCCATACGCTGCCATGGTAAAAAAGCTGGCCCTGCAAAATGTGCTTCTAATTGAGTGCTGGTCAAACCGTATTCTTTCCATAATTCCTGCCACGCTGTTTCCTGACCTTCCATTGCAGTGGGAAGATTGATCCCGTGCATGGCCATCCAGTCAATTTCCTGTTCCCAGCGCTTCCAGTCCCACCATGGAGTGCTGTACCCGAAAGTACAGGCATTTAAATATTCTCTGTATTGAAATGGTGTATTTCCCTTTTTTGAATATTCTGGCCATGACTTAGGTAAAGCAACTCTATTTCCTTCCCAACTTACTAAAACGGCTCCTATATCTCTAAGAAAATTATAAGCCGCATAACAAATTGCAGTATTATTTGAAGCCTTTATTTTTACCTGATTGTTTTTTGTTTCAATTTCAAACCAATCTGATTTATTCTCTTTGTTCTCAACAATACTTAATTCAAACTCACTGGCACGATTGCCTATAAGCCTTTCTATTACAGCCAATGCGTGTTTTGTATTTTCTTCATTTTTAGAATATCCTTTAAACGAACAAAGAAATAACAGCATAAAAACTGATACAGCCATTTTTAAGGAATTGTACTTTTTACTTTTTAAATTCTCTCTTTTCATATAAATCATATCTTATTAATAGTCCTAACTTATTTAGCCTAACAAAAACAAGGGAGATTAAATAATAACTAATCTCCCTAACAAACAAAACCTAACAAAAAATATATTACTAATAATTAACAATCGTGTTCATCAAATTTCAGAATCAAATAATGGAATGCTAAACCGAAAATAAAAGTATATAGAATGTTATTCTATAAGATGGATTTATCAATCAAAAGCATAGACATATTCTCTCTAAACCTCTTTTTTCTTAATAGGAAGGTTTAAACTGAGAAAAAAGGTAAAATATTGATTTTGAATCTATATAAGTATTTTTTAAAGATTCATTTTTGTTGATCTCTAATTATATTCCTGTCTATGTTTTAATCAACGAAAATTCCATTAAACAATAGTATTAAAAGAAGGTTACTATCTACAATCTAAAACCAATTCATTATAAAATTAGTTTATATTAGCTATTTCAAAAGTAAATTAAGCTAACCTTGCAAAACACAAAATGAATAAAAAAATTCTATTGGCATTACTTATTGTAAATATATTTTGCAGACAATACATTGTTTATGGACAGGAAAAAAAGAGTGAAGTTGTTACTCAGGAATCTATCCAACTTGAAACTGATGCAATTTTCGACAAGCTTGTCCAAATTAGAAGGGAGTTTCATGAGAATCCGGAACTGGCGGGTAAAGAACAAAGAACCCAAGAGACTATAAAAAAATATTTATTGGATTTAGGGTTTAAAGTTGAAACGGATATTTACGGATATGGTGTCGTTGGCATTTTAGAAGGTGGAAAAAAAGGGAAGAAAATCGCCTGGCGTGCAGAAATGGACGCATTGCCAAATGACTTTCCTGATCAATCTGATTTTAAATCTAATACAAAAGGTGTTCAACACGGTTGCGGTCATGATGTTCACATGGCAATTTCATTGGGAATAGCAGAAGTTTTGGCAAAAAATAAAAAGTCGCTGCATGGCACAGTCTATTTTATTTTTCAGCCTGAAGAAGAAACATTTGTAGGAGCAAAAAAAATTACTGTAAACAAATTATTTGACAAATATAAAATTGATGAAATTTACGCACTTCATGTAGTGGGATTATCCGTAGGACAAATAATGGTAAAACCTAATGAAGTGTTTGCTTACCAAAAAGAAATAGGAATACAATTTAAAAATGTGTTACCTGCCAAAGAGTTAAAAGAGCTTACGTCAAAAATTCGTAATTCTTTGATTAGATCGAATAACCAAAGCAAACCATGGGAGATTCAGCTCATTTCAGATCCTGAAATGGGCTTGATGAATCCCAAAACAATATTTAGTGATTATTTAATTGCTGACGAAAATTTTAGAACGTATTCTAAAAACGATGCATTCCATATAAATGCAGAAATCTACGAAACTGATGCAACCCGATTAAAAAACATTATTCCTACCATTGATAAGGTAATTGAAGACAATAATTATGGTTCTCAGAAAATTTCTGTTAAGTTCATAAAAGAAAATCCAACCGTTTTAAACGATCCAAATTTAACACGCACTTCTATCACTACACTTGACAATATTTACGGAAAAGGATTTGTCGTAACCGACTACGGACAGGTTCCTTATTTCAATGATGATTTTGCCTATTTCCAACAGAAAATTCCCGGAGTTTATTTCTTTCTTGGAGGTTCTAATTTGCAAAAAGGAATTATAGCAATGAATCATGCCCCTAATTTTCAAGTTGATGAAGAGTGTATTAGAATTGGAGTCAAAGCGTTTTCTTCGTTACTATTTGAAAGAGGAAAGTAAACAAAACATTAATAGATATACCAAATGGCGCCAACTGAAAGCAGATGGCGCCATTTTTTTGTCTTAACTTAGAAATTTATATATCGGTATAATTAAACGCTTATGGTTAAATTATACTTTTATTTTGTATCATTAAATTTTCAATTCTGGAATTAGAAATCTCGGGATTAGCTCCCGGTGCTTCTGCAACCAAAGCCCCAACTGCGCAGGCAAAATCAATAGCTGTTTGTGGATCTTTTCCGTTAAGCACTGATGTAATTAATGCTGCCAAAAACGAATCGCCCGCTCCAACTGTATCGGCAACCTTTACAGGATAACCTCCATTTTCATAAAGCTTGCCTTCCCACATGAACAAAGCACCATGCTTTCCTCTTGTTACGCACATGGCTGTTACTTTGGTTTTTTCTGCAATAAAGTTCATATTGTCTTCCAAACCTGAATATGGCGAATGCATTGCGCCTGCTATTTCCAGCAATTCCTCATCATTAAATTTAATAAAATCAGCTGAATGCATTAATTTTTCTAACATGTCATAAGAATAATGGGGCTTTCTCAAATTAACATCAAAAACCTTATAAGCTTGTGTCTGAAGCAATTCTTCCAGAGATTTTCCTGATACTTCATCCCTGCAAACCAAACTTCCATAAATTAGGACATCAGCATCTAACACTATTTTTTTTCCAGATTCATTCAAAACAATTTTATCCCATGCCGATGGATACGTGATTTCATAACTTGCAGATCCGCGTTCATTCAATGTTACGTTTACTAAGCCAGTCGGAAAATCTTCTGATTTACTAATAGTATCCGTTTCAATTCCCAGGTTTTTTACCTCATTGATAATTGCCTCACCATCTTTATCATTTCCTACGCAACTAATCATGGCTACCTCGCAACCAAATGTTTTCATTCGCAAAGCCACATTTAATGGTGCCCCGCCAATTTTTTTTTCATTGGCAAAAACATCCCAAAGCACCTCTCCAAAGGCAACCGCCTTAAGGTTTTTTCCGTTGTTCATTCTAAAAATATTTATTATTAATGTTATTCTGGTCTCGTAATCTGAAGATTAGAAAAAGTACTATTTTGTCCTTCAGCAATTAATCCCCATTTATTTTGATCCCTGCCGTAAATGCGATTTGTTAAAGCTATTTTTCCGTTTATGTAAAGTACTACAACGCTTCCTTCGGCAATTATTTCAACATCGTACTTCGTATTTGTCTGAAATTGAAATGGTATACGTGTTACCTCCTGTGAAGCGGAATTATACCCAATGACTTTACTTTTTGTTATATCAAAAACTATTTCATAATAACTTCCTGTATCATTGGTATGGAAAATAAATCCTGCCATTCCTGCGCTATTTGATAAGGTCACTTCTGCTTTTATTCTGGCTTTTTTACCTACTGCTTTAAAAGTTACCATGGCTTTTTCGGTAGCACCTGACAAAATATAGCTTCCATTATTTACTGTCGCATTTGCTGTGGTTGCATCAACTTCAGCAGTATTGCTTTTTTTAGAAAATAAATCTTTAACAGATTGTGGTGCCTGGACACCAAGGGTTCCATCTGTATTTTGAATCAATTCATGAATAACCATATTCCCAGCCCAATCTTTATTTCCTAAATCATTTTCAGGCGTTTTGCGGGCATTCCATCCAAAAACATATCTTTTATTTCCATCAGAAGCGGTTTTACCTGCGTAAAAATATTCTCCGTCAATCATATCATTTTCAGGCTTGATCCAAGGTCCGTTAATAGAATTTGCCATTCTGTAATGTGTTCCTTTATTAGCACTCCAGTTTTCAGAAAAAATCAAATACCAATAATTCCCGATTTTAAAAATATCGGCACATTCCATCATCAAATAATTATCTTGTGATGTTGTCGTATAAATTGGCGTCTGAACATCCCATTTTCCTGATGCAGGATCAGCAGTTGTAAAATGCAGCAAAACTGCTTTTCTGCCTGGTTCTGTCTGTGTACTAACCAACATTGAATACTTTTTTAACTCATCATTATAAAAAACATGCGGATCTCTGAAATCATAATTATAATATCCTGCCGGTGCTGTAATTTTAAAAGAAGGCACTTTAGTCCAATTTTTCAAATCAGAACTTGTAGCACATAAAACACTTTCTCTCACATTGGATTGTACATAAGCCGGAGTTTCATTATGTCCTGTATAATAGAAATAATATAGAGACCCCACTTTTACCACTGATCCTGTGCCAATGGCAAAGTCAGGATCAGTCGTTTTTCCGTATGGAATCATTTGCCCTTCGTAGGTAAAATGAGCCAAATCAGTACTTAAATATTCATGAATATCATGAAAACCTTTTCCTGCCGGTTTATTCTGCGCATCATGAAGGAAATAAATATGGAATTTTCCGTTGTCGAAAAAAGGCATAATGTCTCCTGTATAACCCGCACTATAATAAGGATCATTTGCGCCCATCCATTGTGCCGGCGGCACAGGAAAAACACTTGTTATCTCAGAATTCCCTCCTGAAATAGAACCTCCAATATACTTATCATCCTGACTGCAGGAAACAAGCGAAAATAAAACGGAAGCTATCGTTATTATATTTCTATATTTCATTTTTGTTGAATTCAAAGTAGATTAATTTTTAGCCAAATAGTTGATACTATTTTGCGTTAAAAGCTTGATATTACCAATAAACTCATTTGCCTGACTTGGGACACCGCTACTATTGGTTTCGTTATACCAATCATAAGCACCCATCGAAATCACGATCACATTTTTATCAGTTCCTGTATTTGGAAATTCCGCAATGGTAACTCTTCCGTCAAGATTATTATCCCAAGCTTCACTTGCTAAGTTGGTTCCTCCTGTTTGGTTTCTCCAACCTTCTCCGTTGCCATAACCTCCCCATTCTGGTAAAAACCACCAGGCAGTATGATTCAACCGGAAAGTACCGCTTTGTAATAAATTAGCTTTCCCGGTTTCATAAGTAATCAATCCTTCAAAAATTGGGTGATTCTCATGTCCCACAAATGACATTCCCCATGAATTTCCATCAACAAATCCGTTTGGAGGAAAATCTCCAAAAACATTATTCGGTCCTTTTCCTGAAGGAACAATTCCTAAAGCATCTACATATTGAGAAGCAAAAGATGTCAAAAGCAAATTTCCCCCGTTAGATCTGAAATTTTTCAAAGCAGTTGTTACTGCAGGATTGTAGGCAACAGAAGGTAAATTAACGGCAGAATCAAAATGCCACCAAATTACATCAACATCACTTAAATCAGCACCATTTTGAATACTATTAAATGAGATATATTTAGCTCCATTAAAAGTTGCAAAGAACCAATCGGCTGCCGTAATTTCATCTATATTAGTAATTTCGGCTCTTGTTGCAGCAGTTCCTAAAAACGCTACTACTAATCCTGTTACCGGAACTCCTACATTAGCCGTATAATTAACACTTTTTCCGTTAGCAGTTACAACAAAAGTTACTGCATTGCTAAAATCTACCGTTGTCCCTGAAGCCGGTGAGATAGAAACTCCCTCTGTTGCCTCAATAACCGGTTTTAATGCCGTTAGGTTTGTGCCCTCAGGCAGTGTCATTGTAATAGTTTTACTTATATCATTGACTGTTGCTGCAACTCCATTAACAGTAAAACTTTTTATTGGACTCAACACTACTGTTGTTACCGTATAGTCTTTATACAAATTACCATTTACTACTCTAAATTTTACCGGGCTTGTAAAGTTGATTGGTTTTGTCAGATCAAGATTTGATGTTGCACCTCCTTCAAGTATTATTTCAGGTTTTACTGCTGTGATATCAGATCCATAAAGCATTGTTAGATTAATTTTTCCTGTTTTCTGGTCAATTTCACCAGCTACTCCATTTATTTTAAAAGAAGTAACATTAGAGGGTGAATTGATATCAAAGCCACTGTTTTCAAAACTGTTCTCACAGGCAGTAATCATAAAAATCATTGCCAATACTGCAGATACTTTAACCCAATATTTATTTATATGTTTTTTCATATTAATGATTCTTAAAGATTAATAACCCGGATTTTGTTTGTACACTCCCTGACTGAAATTAATTTGTTTCAACGGAATTGGACAATACTCTTCTTTACTCGCATCAAAAAAGGCATCCTGATAATAGGTGCGTTTTGTTTTTTCGCCTGCGTAAAAATCATTCATTACCTGATCTGTAACGCCCCAGCGAACTAAATCAAAGAAACGATTTCCTTCCATTGCCAATTCTAAACGACGTTCGAAACGCATTGCTTTACGGGCAAAATCCTGTGTCCAGTTGCAATTAACGCCGTCTTCATAAGTATTAACTTTAAAGTTACTTACATACGGAAGTCGTCCTGTACTTTGGGCAGCTCGTTCTCTAATTTGATTGATTAATGGTAAAGCTTCTGATTGTCTTCCTAATTCAATCAGGGCTTCGGCACGCATCAAAATCACATCGGCATAACGAATCTGGATTCTGTTTTTAGAATTTCCGTAAAACGGATCAATGTTCACGACACAACTACAGCTTGGCGCCACGTTTTCTTTTAAGGATGCAAAATATCCGTATGTTCCCGGAGATCTAACCCACGCTTCAACATATAAAAATTCCGGATCATATTTATAAGGCAGACCTGGCATCGCAACGGTATGATACAATCTTGGATCTACCGTATTGGCATCGATATTTTTATAATCAAAATCCTGATTGTTATAAGTATCAAATTCCGGTAAACCATTTGCGCCTGTTTTAAAAGCATTTACTAAATTTTGACTTGGTTTATGAAAATCACAACATCCTAAACCTTGAGGCGTTGACAAAACATCTGAAAAATTTAATCTTCCGTATAAAGTTCCGTCATTGTCTGAGAATTGAATGGAGAAAATCGACTCAGTTCCGTTTTCAAAAGTCCCCGGCAAAAAGTTATTTGCAAAATCCGGCTCTAAACTTGCTTTGCCAATTACTTTATCGGTCGCATCAATTACTTCCTGCAAATGCTGTTGATTGATTCCCGTTACTTTATACGTTTCGTCCTGCGTATAAGCCTGATACAAACGGGTTTTTGCCAAATAAGCATACGCTGCTTTTTGAGTCGCACGACCAACCTGTGGCTGCGTTTCCGGTAAAGCTTCGGCGGCAGCCTGAAAATCTTCCGCTATTTTATTCCAAAGTTCTTCGTTTGAAAGTGCTTTGTTTGAGATTGTTTTATAATCTTCAATCGCGATATCTTCTGTGATGTAAGGAACATTTCTGAACATAATTTTCAGCATAAAATAAAAATGTCCTCTTAAAAAACGCATTTCGGCTATACGAGTTTTCTTTAATGGATAATCAGCTTCTGAAATTTGTTCTAATGCCTTCAAAGCTTTGTTGGCTCTGGAAACTCCCACATAACTGATATACCAAAAGTTATCTAATTCGCTAAAATCAGATCTGATATTATTCGAAACTTCAAAAAAGTGAAAATCCTGAATATCGTTAGTTCCGCTTCCGCCTTTGTAGGCATCATCAGAACGCACATTTCCAAATGGCCACAAACTATAAGGCGAATCATAATGATCATTTCCTAATTGTGCGTACGCCGCATTCATAAAACCTTCTACAGATTGTGGTGTTACAATATCTTCTTCAGACAACACTCCACGAGGATCTTCTTCCAGAAAATCAGAACAGGAAGCAAATATTCCCAACAATAAAAACCCTGTTATATATAGTATTTTTTTCATTTTTTTTGATTTAATCTTTATTATAAAGTAAAATTAAGACCAGCCGTGAAAGTCGTTGGCTGCGGATATCCAAATCTTGCATTTTCAGGATCTACACCAGTAAAACTTTTAGCATCAATGATCAATAAATTTTGTCCGCTGATGTAGAATCTAAAGCTGTCAAAATTCATTTTTTTCAATAAATCTTTAGGCAGACTGTATCCAAATTGTAAAACACGCAGTTTTAAATACTTTCCATTTTCTACATAATAAGTTGAAAATCTTGACTCTGCATTTCTATCCACTGTAGTTAAAGCCGGAATAGTCGAATTTGGATTATCTACAGACCAGGCATTTAATAAACGAGTCCCTTTGTTTGAACCTACGTCATCTACACTCCAAAAATCTGTTTGGTATTTTGTATAGTTAATCACATCAACATCACTTGCTCCTTCCCAGAAAGTGGTGAAATCCCAATTTTTATATCCTAAACCTAAATTAATTCCGTAAGTCAATCCCGGATTTGGATTACCAATCCACGTACGATCTTTATCTGTAATAGTTCCGTCGCCGTTTAAATCTTTGTAACGAATTCTCCCAAGGCCTTTTCCTTCCTGAAGAGCCGAGTTGTTTACTTCGTCCTGACTTTTAAACAATCCATCAGTAACATAACCGTACATTGAGTTAATCGGTCGACCCAAAATATTATCATTTAATCCGTCTCCGCCGTAGTTATTTCTTACTTCATCCGGCAATTGCGTAATCTTGTTTTTGTTTGCCGAAATATTTCCGGAAATGTCATATTTCAATCCAAATGATGTTTCATCGTGATATCCTAAAGAAACTTCCCATCCTGTATTTTCCATCGAAGCACCATTAACCCAACGATTTCCACCTTCGCCAATTACTCCTAAATAAGCCGGTAAAACCAAAATATCTTCTGTTTTCTTACTATAATAATCAACAGAACCGCTTAATTTTTGTTTGAATAATCCGAAATCTAAACCAATGTTGGTTTGTGTTGTGGTTTCCCATTTTAAATCATCATTTCCGGATTGCGTTGCAATGAAACCTGACGGAAGCAATCCGTTTCCGTTCCCCGCAATGTCGTAAGCTGTTCCGTAAGACGTTTCCCAGGTTGGACTTCCACCTGCATAACTAGCCATATACAAACTGTAAACGGCTGTATTGCTGATTTCCTGATTTCCGGTTTGTCCCCATCCTGCTCTTAATTTTAAATCAGAAAAAACGGGTGCATTATTTTTAATGAAATTTTCATTGCTGATTCTCCATCCTGCTGAAACTGCCGGAAAGGTTCCGAATTGATTGTTTTTACCAAAACGCGAAGAACCATCACGACGAATTGTAGCCGAAAGCAAATAACGGTTATCAAATTCATAATCTGCTTTTCCAAAATAAGAAAGCAAAGAATATACTGTTGAAGTTCCGCTTGTAAACGATTCTCCTGTTCCTGCATCCGGATACATATAATCTGGAGTTTCGATCAAAAAGTCATTTTTACGTAAAGTCGTGGTATCATAAGTATCTTTGTACATCTCGGTTCCTGCCATTAAATTCAGATTGCTTTTTCCGAAATTCAAACTGTAAATAGCCGTGTTTGTCCAGGTCCATTTATCGCTTACCGTTTGGTCTATTGTAACCGATGTCTGATCGTTTTGTAAATAACCGGATTGGTAACTTCTTTGTAAAGTACGTTTTTTATAAGACCCGTAATCGATACCAAAACTACTCTTGATATGAAGGTTTTTGATAATCTCTAAATCGGCATACATATTTCCGAAAAGACGTAAATAATCGTATTTGTTGTCTTTGTTATATTCTAAAAGTCGAACCGGATTTTGTCTGTCGTTCATTCCGCCAACCGGTCCTCCCCAGCCTTTACCGTCAACAGTATGTACCGGAATAATTGGTAAGGCACGAAGCGCAGGATCCAGAACTCCGGGATCTGTAACTTCGTTGGTACGAGTCATAGAGAAGTTTTCTCCTATAACCAATTTCCCGTCAAAATATTTATAAGAACTGTTCATTCTGGCAGAAATTCTTTCGAAATCTGTTGTTTTCACAACACCTTCATTTCCATAATATCCCAAAGAAAAAACATAACTTCCTTTGTCAGATGCATTAGAAACTGATAAATCATACGAATTTGCTATTCCGGTTTGAGAAATCGCGTCGTACCAATCTGTATTTGCTGATTTTAGCGTTTGAGCAGCATCTAAATATTCAGGAATCAAAACTTTATTTAATTGTGGTTTGTTATTATTTACAGACCAGTCAAATTGGTAACGCAAATTATTATTATTCGGATTTAATCCGTCGTTGATATTTGCCTGCCATAAAGCCTGACCAAATTGATTTGCATTCAAAACTTCCTGCTTTCTTGAATAATCAGAAAGAGAGGTATACGTGCTAAAATTGATTCTCATTTTACCTTCTTTCCCTTTTTTGGTCGTAATGATAATTACTCCGTTTGAGGCGCGAGAACCATAAATACTCGCCGAAGAAGCGTCTTTTAAAACCTGAATAGATTCAATATCATTCGGGTTCAATTCGTGCATTCCTGATTTAGTTGGCATTCCGTCAATTACATACAAAGGATCTGTGTTGTTTAAAGTTCCAACTCCACGAATCACTACTTTTGTATTTGCTCCACTCGGAGATCCGTCAGACGAAACCTTAACTCCCGCTACCCTTCCCTGCAGCGCTTTAATTGGGTTTGGTTCCGGCTGTTTCATGACATCCTTCATGTTTACAACAGCAACCGCTCCTGTAATATCCGTTTTCTTTTGTTTGGAATATCCTGTTACAACAACTTCATTTAGCTGGTTGTTGTCTACTTTTAAAGTTATATTGATTGTATTTTGTCCTTTAACAGGAATCGATTGTGGTGCGAAACCGATAAAAGAAACAACAATTACAGCATCAGCATTTATATTTCCGAAAGAAAAATTACCATCAAAATCTGTTACTGTACTGGTGTTTGTACCCGAAATAAGTACGGTTGCTCCCGGAAGCGGCATTCCGTCATCAGACGAAATTACCGTTCCTTTAATTCCGTTTTCCTGTGCTGTCAAAATCAGCATTGGAAAGAAGAAAAATAGAAAATAAATAATTTTATTTTTCATGAGGTTAGTGGTTTTTAGTTAGTTTATATTTAATTGGTTAATTACGATGTTGCTCAATTCAATTCCTTCGTTTGAAGAAACCGACAGAGAAGTAAATGGCTGGTTTGTGAAAAAGATTTCAGTGATTACTTTCTCGCCATTGTTGTAAAATATTTCAATAGATGTTTTGTCTAAAATGATTTTAAAAACACCTTCTTTCTGATTTCCGTCTACAAGCGCTTTGGTAATTGTTGAAGCAAATTTTTCTGAGAAATCATTTTTTCCTGCTTTCGAACGATCCAGAAATAAATAATGATCTGAATTATTTAATCCGAACGTTAAAGATTCTCCGGCTGCATTTGAAAGTGTAAAAGTATACGTGTCCTGTTTTAAGTTTTTTAAATCAAGATTGACAATTGCCTTGGTTAAATCAATTTTTCCAGCTTCCGGAATTGAAAGTTTTCCTTTTCCTTTAAGGTTTTTCCCTTTGATGGTTTTAGAAACATATTTGTTGATTTCTTTCACCGGATTGCTAACTAAGCTATAATCATTTCCTTTTTTTACTAACTGAATTTCACGTGCAATTGTAGTAGCACTTCTCCATGCAGTCGTAGGCACATCTTGCGCATAATCCCAGTTAGACATCCATCCAATAAATAATCGTCGACCGTCAGCACTTGGAACATTATTCCATGTTACGCCGGCATAATTGTCTTTTCCGTAATCAATCCAAACGGCTTTTTCCTGTTCTACTTTTTTGGTAAAATTAGCATCCAGCGTAAACGTTTTTCCGTCAAAATCTCCAATAAAATACTGTGTTCCGGAACCTCCATTAGCACCGCCCGGATTCAAACTCTGAATCAAAACCCATTTGGTTTCGTTGGTTCCCTGCACTTTAATTTCGAAGAAATCCGGACATTCCCAAACACCTCCGTGGGCTCCAATATTTTTTCCGAAATCAGATAGATATTCCCAGTTTTTAAGGTTTTTCGATTTGTAAAACTGTGATCGATCCTGAGCTGCCAAAACCATTATCCATTGTTTGTGCGTTTCATCCCAGGTCGCTTTTGGATCACGGAAGTCACGAATTCCAGGGTTTTTTATAACCGGATTTCCTTCCTCAAATTTCTGCCATGTAAAACCATTGTCGTTCGAATATGCAATATCCTGTTGCTCGACATCAATTTTATTTTCTTTTTCTTTTGTCATATCATGCAGCGTATAAATCGCCACAATTGGAGCTGTTTTTCCAGTACCTAAACCTGAACTATTGTTTGTATCTACAACCGCACTTCCAGAAAAAATAAATTTGTCTTTATTCGGATAAATCGCAATTGGCTGTTCTTCCCATTTAATTAAATCTTTACTAATGGCGTGTCCCCAATGCATTGGTCCCCATTTATTTCCGTCAGGATAATGTTGATAGAATAAATGATAATAACCATTTGCATAGAACATTCCGTTAGGATCGTTCATCCAGCCTTTTTTTGGTGTAAAATGAAAATTAGGACGGTACATTTTTTCTTCTGAAGAAGTTGAAACTGTAGTTATTGCTGTTGTTTGGGCTGTCGCCGAAGTCGGTTTGCAAGCTCCTATTAAAAGTACAGCGACACTATAAAATGTCAGCGGTAGATGTTTCTTTGATTTCATGGTTTTTGATATTTTTTTTAGTTAGATTTTCACTTAAAACTTCTAATGATATTCCTTTGGTTTCCGGCATTAGAAAAATGACAAACAGTAATTGCAGGACCATCATAAGCGTAAAAATTAAGAATACGACTTCAGGGCCTATTTCTGAAAATAACATTGGAATTAAAGATGGAATAATCGCTGCCAAAACCCAATGTACTGAACTCCCAAATGCCTGCCCCGACGCACGAATGTGATTTGGAAAAATTTCTGAAATAAAAACCCAGATCACAGCTCCCTGACCAATGGCGTGAGAAGCAATAAATAAGAAAAGGAAAATAGGTACAGATAATCCTCCCCAATTGAAATAAAATGCAGCAGAAACTAATCCTAAAGAAATTATATATCCGATTGAACCAATGTACATTAACAACTTTCTTCCTAATTTGTCAATTAATGCTACACCGATTAAAGTAAAGATAAGATTGGTAATCCCGATTCCGATACTGCTTAATAA
Source organism: Flavobacterium sp. MEB061 (assembly GCF_000834715.1). NCBI lineage: Bacteria > Pseudomonadati > Bacteroidota > Flavobacteriia > Flavobacteriales > Flavobacteriaceae > Flavobacterium > Flavobacterium sp. MEB061. The sequence continues at coordinate 186,948 of NZ_JXQR01000002.1, forward strand.
AGCGGTGTTTTGTCCTAAACCTGCTTCTTCAAAAATTCTTGGCGCATAATATAGAAAGGCGTTGATTCCCGAGAACTGATTGAAAAATGCAATCAAAAAAGCCAATATCAATGGAAAACGGTATTTCTTCATGAAGATGTTTTCATGTTTGGTAACACCATTTTCTCTGGAATCGTCCATGATATCTTTAAGATCTGCAGTTGGATCAATTTTGAAAAGCACTTTACGCGCTTCTTCATCACGGTTTTTAGACAATAACCATCTTGGGCTTTCCGGAATTGTAAGTATAAAAAGTATATAAATCAAAGATGGAATAGCCTGAACTCCAACCATCCAACGCCAGGCATTTTCTCCAATATCTTTTAAAAAGTAGTTTGAGATAAAGGCAATCAAAATTCCTAGTACAATATTAAACTGATACAAAGCAACCAAACGTCCGCGTTTGTCAGCCGGGGCAATTTCAGAAACATAGGCCGGAGCAGCAATAGTAGAAGCACCAACTCCCAAGCCTCCAATAAATCTGAACGCAGCAAATACAAATGGATCATTTGCAAAAGCAGCACCTACAGCCGAAATGAAATATAAAATCCCGATCCAGAATAGTGTTTTTTTACGACCTATTTTATTAGTTGGGATTCCTCCAAAAATAGCACCTACAACAGTTCCCCAAAGTGCCATTGCCATAACAACAGATCCATGAAAAGCATCAGAAGAATGCCAAAGAAGCTGTAATTGTTTATCAGCTCCAGAAATAACTACGGTATCAAAACCGAATAGAAAACCTGCCAGTGCAGCAGTAACAGACCAAATTAATATCTTGTTCATTGTAGATGTATTAAAAACTTATCGCTAAGATATCCGCAAAAAAAACAACTTATTTTTAATGATGTTACAATTTAATTCTATAAATACTGATAGATTGACATTTAAACGAAAAAAGCCTTATTTACAAGGCTTTACACAATTTAAAATTTATTTACGAAAACCATGTAGTTTCGATTTTGTTACATTAAGTTCAAAATTGATACGTGTTTTGTGTCAATTTTGAACTAATATTAATTGGAAGATTTATATTCCTTTGGTGAAATTCCAAATTTATTCTTAAAAGCTGTAGAAAAATAGTTTGGAGAAGAGAATCCAAGTGAGTATGCAATTTCAGAAATATTCATATCATTTGACTTTAAAAGCTCTGCCGCTTTCTCCAATTTCACATTATTAATATGATCGCTGATATTAATTCCGATAATCGCTTTTACTTTTCGATAAAGCTGTACTCGCGATACACCAAGTTTATCGGCTAAATCTTCAACTGAGAATTTGGGATTTTCAACATTTCTTTTAATAATATCATTCATTTTAGTAATAAATGACTGTTCCTGATTGCCAAATTTAGACTCAGGCTCAATGCGATAAATATTATTAGTGTAATAATAACGAAGTTTCTCTCTGTTGAAAAGCAAGCCCGAAATGGATTGTTTTAAAATAGAAAGACTAAAAGGTTTTGTAAGATACTGATCTACTCCGCTTTGCAAACCTTTTAAAGTAGATTCCTTATCACTTTGCGCGGTTAAAATAATAATTGGAATATGTGATGAACGCAAATCCTTTTTCAATTCTTTGCTAATTTCGTAACCGTCTTTGTCTACAAGATTAATGTCGCAAATGATAATATCCGGAACAATTTCCATTGCTTTTTCTATAGCGTCGCTTCCATCAGATGTATAAACGACATATTCATTTGATAATTTAGCTTTTAAAAATGCGACTAAATCGATATTGTCTTCTATAACCAAAAGCGTATGTTTTTCTGATTCAGAAACTACATTTACATCGCTTAATTCAGTCTCGATATCTAAATTATCTGATATTAAATTTGGCGTTACATCCAGATTCTCCCCTTTATTAATCATTTCAGAAGGCTGTAAATGACTAATTCCTTTTAATAAAGTAATTACAAATTCGCTTCCTTGTTTTGATTTTAATTCGATTGTTCCGTGATGCAAAAGCACAAATTCTTTGGAGAGATGAAGTCCAATTCCTGAACTGTTTTTATTATTATTTGAAGCCCTGAAAAACGGATTAAAAACATTTGATAATTCATTTTCAGGGATTCCGATTCCGGAATCTTTAAAACTAATTTTAACGGTATTGTCCTGATTTTCTACAATAGAAATAATGATTTTTCCGTTATCAGGTGTAAATTTAAAGGCATTAGAAAGCAAATTAAAATACACTTTATCCATCAATCCTCTATCGATAAACAATTCAAGGTTTTTATTTTTACAGGTAAGCTGAAAATCAATATTTCTGCGGGCAGCTTCACCTTTAAAGTTGGTCATTACTTCATTTGTAAAATCATAAATTTTAGTATTTGAAGCTCTTAATGTAAATTTTTGCTCTTCAATTTTTCTAAAATCCAGCAATTGATTTATTAATCGAAGTAATCTGTTTGAGTTTTTATGAATTAGTTTTACCTCATCGACAAGCGTGGTTCCTTTGATTTTTTCATTTTCGATTAACGATTCTACATAACTCATAATCAAAGTTATGGGCGTTTTAAATTCATGCGAAAGTCCGGTAAAGAAATTCAATTTTGCCTCATTGCTTTTTTGGGCAATTTGAGCCATTTCCTGAATTTCGTTATTCTGATCAATAACAGTCTGATTAATTCTTTCAAGCTGTTTTTTCTTTCTTGAAATAGAAATAGTCGAATAAATACTGTAAATCGTCAAACTCAAAATAATCACCAGAAAGAAACTGAGCAATCGAACCAGATTGTTCTGCGAAGCATATTCTTTTTCCTGAACTTTTATTGCTCCTTGCTGCGAATCTATAACGGCCTGCTGCTGATCGACTTTATCCATTTGATTTTCGATAATTTCAGCATTGTTCTTATCGATTACAATGGTATTGAGAATATTGTTTTTTGCAATTGGTTCTTTATTGTACATTTTTAACGCCAATTTTAATGCCTCATTTCCTCCTGTAGGATATAAAATGGTACCGTCTAAAACGCCGCTTTTCACCAATTCTATACCGCCATTAACGGTATTCAGTCCATCTACACCAATAAATTTAATTTTCTTTTCGAGTCCTACCGTTTTAGCCGTTTCCCAAGCGCTTAGAGCCATTCTATCATTATGAGAAAAAATGTATTCAATATTGGGATTGCTTAACAGAATTGCTTTTAAAGGTTCTTTTACCGATTCTCCCTCCCAATCACCATGAATCGTATTTTCAATTTTTATGCGCTTGTTCTCCTTTATTATTTGTCCAAATCCTAAACTGCGCTCGTAAGCTGGCGAAGAACCAATTGCTCCTGTAATTTCGATAATTTTGCCCGAACCTTTACTGTGTGAAACTATATAACGACCCGCAATTCTCCCAATTTCAATATTATCAGCTCCAAGATAAGCCGTATATTTTTCGCCATCAATTTTTCTGTCTACAACGAGAACAGGGATTCCGGCTTTTATAGATTTTTCGACTACGGCAGTTAGGGGTTTTGATTGAATTGGAGATACAATAATTACATCTACTTTATTAGAGATGAATCTTTCGATATCATCAATTTGTTTCTCGATATTATTATTGGCATCACTAATTTTTAATTCTACTTCAGGTTGTAGTGAAGCTTCAATTTTTATAGAGCTGTTCATTTGCTTGCGCCAATCATCGGTAGTCATGGCCTGAGAAAATCCAACTTTGATTTTATCACCTTGTTTTTGCTTACAGGAAACTAAACTTAATGATGCTAAAAAAAGCATCAAAATATATTTTATAATTGAATACATGAATAATGAGTTTATACAGATGAAAAATGAGTTTTCAAAAAAACACCTTCTTAGACCAACAACCTGTCAAAATAATTAGGAAGGATTATTTTCGTTGACAAGCGGGAAGGCGATATATAATAAGGTAAAATTAAACTTTTATTTCGTGTATGCAAATCAGTAAATAAAAAATTCATGCGTAGCTATTGTTTAGCCAGAGACGAAGAATATTTGGTATGTTTTGATAAAAAGGATTAAATCTTTTTCTTTTTTTCTTTCCTGTTTTCCTGCTCCAATTTTTTAAGGTCACACATTTTGGTGTTTTCGTAAAACACATTCCACTCGCAAACAGATTTTAAGATAGGCAATAATGCCAATCCTTTTTCGGTAAGCGAATATTCAACGCGGGGCGGCAGTTCTATAAATTCTTCCCTAAACAAAATTCCGTCTTCTTCCAGTTCATTTAATTGCTGTGTCAGCACTTTCCTTGTAATTAACGGAATAATGGCATCCAACTGTCCAAACCTGATTTTTCTGGTATGGATAGTATGAATAATAATCGGTTTCCATTTGCTTCCTAACGATACCATAGCCCTTGTCATAGGACATTCTGCGGCAAAAAATCTTTGATCTCTCATAACACTTTTAATTTTTTGGTTACTTCAAAGTAACTAGATTGGCACATTTGCTGTTTCATAAAGATACTATCAATAGTATCTTTGTGAAACAAAAGTAATAAAATAGTTTAACAATTAAAATGTATAACATGAAAATAGGAATTATCGGTGCCGGAGCTATCGGCACAACACTCGCAAAATACTTAACTGCAGCAGGTTATCAAGTAATTATCAGCAACAGCCGTGGTGCCGATACACTTACAGAAAAAATAAAACAAATTGGCGGCAATATCACCGCAGGTTCTGTGCAGGAAGCAGCCGAAAGCGATGTCGTATTTCTTGCAGTACGATGGGAACACGCTCAGGAGGCATTATCTAACATTTCTTTAGAAGGCAAAATCCTCATAGATACTACAAATGCCAGTTTACCCGAATTTATATCGGCAGAACCGGGTTCGAAAACATCCAGCGAAGTAGTAAGCCAATGGGCAAAAGGTGCAAAAGTGGTTAAAGCTTTTAATACTTTATATGCAAATGTGCTGGCAGAAAATCCACAAGTTGCTAATGGAAGCAGGGTGATTTTCTATTCCGGAAATAATGACGATGCAAAAGATGTTGTGTCAGGCATAATTAATAGCATCGGATTTGCCGGTATTGATTTGGGCACGCTGCACGAAGGCGGAAAATTGCAGCGATTTCCTGGCGGATCATTACCAACATTAAATCTTATCAAATTAAAAAAATAATTTAAAACTAAAATAATGAACAGATTAAAAAACAAAGTAGCAGTAATTACAGGTGGCAATAGCGGTATCGGATTTGGTATTGCACAGGAATTTAAAAATGAAGGTGCTAAAGGCGTTATCGTTGGTAGAAATCAGGAAACTTTAGATAGTGCCGTGGCTCAGCTTGGCGATGATTTTATAGCTATAAACGCTGATGTAACCAACCTTGCCGACCTGGAAAGAGTGTATAAGGAAACCTCGGAGAAATTTGGTAAAATAGACGTGATTGTAGCCAATGCAGGTGGCGGAACTGTAGGTACTGTGGCAACTATTGGCGAAGCCGAATTTGACAAAACAATTGATTTAAACCTGAAAAGTGTTTACTTCACTGTTCACAAAGCATTGCCGCATATGAATGATGGTGGTTCTATTATTCTTATCGGGTCGAATGCAGCACATCGCGCATATCCGAACTTTACGCTTTATGGTGCTGCAAAAGCGGCTGTAATCTATTTTGCAAAAGCATTTTCAAGTGATCTTTTAGACAGAAAAATTAGGACAAATGTTATAACGCCAGGTACAACAGATACTCCGGCATTTGATAAGTTTGTTCCCGCAGAACAAATTGAAGCTTTAAAAACACACTTTGCAGGAGAAATGCCAATAGGCAGAATCGGGCAACCTTCTGACATTGGAAAAACTGCGGTATTCCTTGCTTCTGATGATTCTTCGTTTATGCTTGGTGCTGAACTTCTTGTTGATGGTGGTATGACCTATTTGTCTAAATAATTTTAAAAATTCTGGAAATGAGTAAATTAAAAAATAAAGTAGCTGTAGTTACGGGTGCAGCAAAAGGCATAGGGGCTTCTATCGCCAAACACTTTGCAGCAGAGGGTGCAAAAGTAATTGTGAATTATGTCTCCAGCAAAGAAAGCGCCGACAGTGTGGTAAAGGAGATCACCGATAATGGAGGCATAGCCATTTCGATACAGGCAGATGTGTCGAAAGAAGCTGATGTAACAAGACTTTTTGAAGAAACAAAGAAGGCTTTTGGCACGTTGGATATTTTGGTAAACAATGCGGTCTTTCAGCAATTTTTACCTATTGAGCAGGCATCGCCAGAAGCTTTTCATCAGCATTTCAACGTTAATGTTCTGGGGCCTGTACTTACTATTCAGGCATCTTTGAAACTGTTTGGCGATAAGGGCGGTACTATAATCAATATCAGTTCGGGTGCAAGCAAATCACCGATGGCAGGAGTTTCTTTGTACTCCGCAACCAAAGCGGCATTAGACGCCATAACGATTTCCTTATCGAAAGAACTGGGTGCAAAAAAAGTTCGTATCAATTCTATTTTGCCGGGAGCTACAGAAACAGAAGGTGCAACTAGTGCCGGTGTTACTCCCGGCAGTGAGTATGAAAAAATGTTTATTGCCAATACACCGCTTGGTCGTAGGGGCCAGCCTGAGGATATTGCGAAAGCTGCTGTTTTTCTTGCTTCAGATGATGCAGCGTGGATTACGGGAGAACAAATTTCCGTTTCGGGTGGTATGTATGGTTTTTAAATCCGAAAATAAAAAACAATAATGCGGAAAATCCCTGTTTCTTTCGGAAATAGGGATTTTTTTGTTCTTCAAATAACTTTAAACAAAGAAAATTGTAGTTAAATATTATTTATTCTATTAAACCAACAAATCCTCCGCCCGGAAGACATTCAACTTTTAAAGTAGCTCCTTTTTTGATCTTTATTATTTCAGAAGAAAAAGATTTATCATCTTTCCCGTCTTTGATAAGCTGAAAACTGTGATCTCCTTTATCAATAAAATCAAACTTCACGACTAAAGTCTGAGGTACATTTTTTCCGTTTAGCCCGCCGATATACCATTTATTTCCTTTCTTTCGCGCCATAATCACTTTCTCTCCCGGATAACCATCGATTAGTTTTGTATTATCCCATACAAAAGGAACATGTTTCAAAAACTCTTTTGGTTCTTTCGGTAAAGATTCGTAGGCTGAAGGTTTGTCGGCAAAGTGCTGCAATCCTGATTCAAATACAACAGACAAAGCCAGCTCATGCGCATAAGAAGTTATATGTGGATGTTGTGAATCTGAAAATGTAACCGGAGTATAATCCATTGAGCCAATCACATTTCGTGTAAACGGAAGTGTGGTATTATGAGCTGCGGCTTTATTAGTCAATACCTGATCATTATTGTACCATTCTGCACCATATACCGCCTCTGTTGTCATGAGGTTGGGGTAGGTACGTGACCAGCCACGCGGTACTGTTGCACCATGAAAGTTTACTAATAAATGATATTTGGCTGCATCCTTCAGGATATCAATATAATAGTTCATCATATCTTGCTGGTCACCGGCAAAAAAATCAACCTTAATTCCATAGACTCCTATTTTATTGAGCCACGAAAATTCTTTGGCACGCTTTTCTGCAGTAAGTAAACGATCATTTGGTGTGGGATCAAGCCATATTGTTCCTGAATTGTACCACATTAATGGTTTAATTCCTTTGCTTTTTGCATAGTTTACGGCATCGGTTATATTTCCGCCATTAGTCATTACATCCCATTCCCAATCGATCAGCACATAAGGCCAATTCATTTCTACCCCTAAATCAACATATTCCACTACCTTTTTATAATCTTTTGAGCCATGATTATTTGCCCAGTAAATCCAGGAAACTGCTCCGGGTTTAATCCATTCTGTGTCTTTTAATTGATTGGGATCGCTTACATCTGAAATCAAAGTGGATTCGACAATATCAGACAATTTTCCAATGATAAGTGTATGCCACTGAGAATTCCATGGTAATGTAGCCTTAACACCCGTCTGCTGAAAATTATCACGGGCAGAAGGATACGTAACCTGATATTGGTTTGTATTTTTGAGGTTTGATAATTTTGCAGCACAATTATTGGCTGTTATATTCGCTTCAGAAATTAGCGTCCAAACTGGTTGGTCATTCACTTTGTACAAAGCCGGGAAACCCCATTCCTGCCCTTTGTTAGCTGAATCAGTTTTGTTTAACGGGAAAAACTTTTCATACGAAATATCATAAGGCTGCATCCAACAAGATGTATTATCCGCTAATACATAAGTTGTGGCTTCGTTAATAATATCAACCTTTGAATCTGAGTGATTTGGAAAAACATAACGAAATACCACGCCATCATTATAAACCCGAAAAACAATATTCATGGGCTGCTGATTTGAATTTTGAAAGCTGAAGGTCTTTTCTGTACCTGAATTTTCACATAATCGGCGTTTGCCACAAACCATTTTGTACTTATCGTGTATTGAAACAGGTTTTGATTCTGCAACAAAATTCAGGTTGTCTGTAAACTGTTCATCAGCACGATTAATACCTAATTTAGAATCAGGCAATACCTCTGTAAACTTATTTTCAATTTTATATAAAGCCTTAAAAGAAAGATTGTGTGCTGCATTTTTATCGGGTAAATTCAAAATAACTTTTATTTTCCCGTTAGGCGAAATTATTTCTTGTGCATTTATTATAAATGAACTTAAAATAAAGAATAGAAAAGTGATGGTACGTTTCATAATTCTGTTTATATATTACTTATTCTGAGTTGATTTAATAAAAATACTATTTTCTTCCAACTGATTTGAGGTTACCGTTAATTTAATTTCACCAGCCTGATGATTGCTTTTTATTACGACTAAAACTCTGCCTTTCCATGCTTTACGTGTATCGCCTACATATTGTTCGATGTCTTTTATATCAGCATTATCTACTCCGGCAATGACACCCGGTCCATCAATTTTAAAATTCAAACGGTTGGCAGCATTAGGTTGGAATATCCCATCCTTATCCGTTATTTCAATAGTTATGAATGATAAATCCTGTCCGTTGGCTAGTATTTCTTTTCGATCGGCTGTCAATTTTATTTTTGAGGTATCGCCAGCAGTTTGAAGAATTGTTGATTCCATTTCCTTATCATTTTCTACACCAACAGCTTTAAGCAAACCTGCAGCATATGGAATCGGAAAAGTAGCTTTAAATTGCTCGTCTTTACTCGTTTTTTGTTCGCCAATTAATTTGTCATTGAGATATAGTCTCACTTTTGGATATTTTGAATACACCTCAACCTGAATTGTTTTCCCTTCAAAACCCGGCCATGTCCAGCTTTCCCATGTTGGCCATACCGACCACCAGGTTTCTTTAATTTCTAACGGTTCCGGGGCTGGTTCACGAACTGCCATGTAGAGTTTCTCATTGTTATTATACAACATGCTTCTGTAATGAGAAATAGGCTTTCTCCAGCCAATCAAATCGATATCACCACAATAAGCAGCATGATAAGGGAAGAAATCATTTTCCCAATGCTGTCCGGGAACTTCTCCGGAATAATAATAACGTCCAATTCCTGACTCACCTAAATAATCCATCGCTGTCCAAACGAAATCCCCGATTACATAATTGTTTTCCTGTACCAGTTTCCAATTATTAAAAGCATCTTTTGGATAAGATTCCGTCTGAACTATGATACGCGAAGGCACTCTTTTATGATCGTCCGGAGCGGTATTCAGGTTGTAATTATAGCCGGCAACATCGTGTACGTTTATCAAAGGATCGAGGTTTTCCCATTTGTCTAAATTTACAACTGCAGAAGTTACAGGTCTTGTCTTGTCTATTTTCTTTATTTCCTGCAAAAGTATTTTAGCTGTTTCAACTGCCTCAGGTTTTCCTCGTTCTACGATTTCGTTACCTATGCTCCACATCACAATAGAGGGATGGTTTTGATCCCTCAAAATCATGGTTTGTAAATCTTTTTTCCACCATTGTTCAAAATATTTTGCATAATCATTGGTGTTTTTCCCCATTTTCCAACAATCAAAAGATTCATCCATTACCAATAGACCCAATCTGTCACAAGCATCAAGAAAGGCTTCAGAAGGCGGATTGTGAGAAGTTCTCACGGCATTGAATCCTCCTGCTTTAAGCAATTCTACTTTGCGCTCTTCGGCACGGTCAAAAGCAGCAGTGCCTAAACAACCGTTGTCATGATGAACGCACCCACCGTTTATTTTTACTGTTTTTTCATTCAATTGAAAACCATTTTCTGCCGTAAATTTTAGGGAACGAATACCAAAATTATTTTTTGTGTCGTCCAGTACTTTTTTATCTTTTAAAACCTGAATCTGAGCCTGATATAAATTCGGCGTTTCCGGTGTCCAAAGCATCGGGTTTGATACTTGTATGGTTTGAGTTATTTCTTTCTCGCCATTGGCAGGAACCTCAACCTGCGTCTGATTGTTTCCAACATTTTTTAAACTTTTATTGAAAAGATCGGTTTTAACAACAATTCTCTGAATAGCCGCTGTTTCATTTTTAACCGTGGTTTTTACCAGTACAGTCGCCTTTTTTGAAGATACTTCGGGAGTTGAAACAGCAACGCCCCAATTTGCAACATGTACTGGATTGGTAACGATCATCCAAACATGACGATAAATTCCTGAACCACTATACCATCGGCTGTTCATTTGTTGTGAGTTGTCGACACGTACTGCAATAACATTTTCTTTTCCAAAAATCAAATAAGGTGTAAGGTCATAACTAAATGAGGAATAACCATAAGGATAAACACCAAGTGATTTTCCGTTGATAAAAACCTCCGAATTCATATAAACGCCTTCAAAATAAATAGCTATTTTCTTTGCTTTCCAACTATCAGGTACGAGAAAAGTTTTGCGATACCAGCCAATTCCTGACGGAAAATATCCGCCACCTGCTCCAGTAGCATTTTTGGGATGAATTTTTCCTTCAATACTCCAATCGTGTGGTAAATCAAGTTTACGCCAACTCTGATCATTAAAGTCATTTGCTTTGGCTTCAGAAGCGTCGCCTTGAAAGAATTTCCAATCATAATCAAATAGCTGTTTTCTTTCTACGCCATCTTGTGCATATCCAGAAAAAAAGCTTGTAAATAGTATAAATGCGAATACTATTTGTTTTGTGAGATATTGATTTTTGTATAAATTTAAGCTATTCATTTTTGTTGCGTTTATATTTATAATTGGTATTATTGATATGAATATTCATCAATTTGTTATTGCGTAATTATCTTAATGCAAAGGACTTATTCGATAGAGTCCGGCACCATGTTGTGGCAATTCACGCTCAAAGTTTCCATTAAAAGTTCCGAGATCTTTGTGACTCCACAAATCATGCACTTTTGCTTTGCCTTTTGTACCAATGTCTTCAAAGTTTACTTTTACATTTGCGCTATCGGGAAAATTCAATGTTCCTTTATCAACCAAAACTCCAAAAGTCACTGAGCCTATTTCCTGTGTTACGTAGCCGGTTGCTGTAAAAGAATCATATCCTTCGGGCAATTGATAAACGATCACAGACTCTCCATGAGCACCAATTCCCTCTCGTGTTTCATTATTTATAATAATTGGGTTATTGTCGCAGGTTCGATTGACATTCGCTTCTCCCCAGCCTGAAGTTGCGCTCAGCCATTTGAGGTCAGTCAGTTTTAAATCGCCTTTAGAACCGTGAAGTACAGGATCGACCCAAACGATATGATCCCAATCAAAACCGTTGCCGCCATCTTTCACAAAGAGAACAAGTTTTTTACCCTCTTTTACCGATACTTCTATCTTTTGCGAACTCCCTTTGCCAGCGATTATTGGACTTACATAATCTGCATTGTTGAAATCTACATTCTCTCCCTTGCTTTGCGCATTAAAAAGAGCCACATACTTGTCTTTACTATTAGGGACATCGGCTGTCCACACAATCAGATTCTTTTCGCGCGACACCTGACGGTTATTTAGGCTGTATTGATTTACTTTGAGCATTTCGGGATTGGTAAGCATTTCTCTCGTAAAATCGTCGAACCTGGTCATATCTCCACCAAAAATAAGTGGCGAACGACCAATAGCCCAAAGACTCATAAGCATATACTGTTCGTTTTTGGTGAAATTGGTTGGACGTTTGAATTCAACAATCCCGATAGGCAGCATATCGGCATCTGGAAAATGTCCGGGGCCACGAAAAGGTGTCCACACATCCATTCGCTCAAACATACCTTGCAACAATCCCCATCGATCCCAAAAATCATCAGTGATGCGCCACATATTGGTATGATTCATAACATGCTCGCCCATTTTAACCGGCGTTGCTCCGGGCGACAAACTTAACAGAATTTGGCGACCGGTTTTGTCTATCGCTTTGCGGAGCGCTTCAATTTCTGCTTTTTGCACATCATCGTAAGGTCTTGAAATATCGTCACACTTGATAAAATCTACTCCCCAATCGGCATACAGCTGCACAATAGAATTATAGTAAGCCTGACCTTCGGGGCTATTAGCATTAACACCATACATATCAGGATTCCATGCACAGGTAGAGCTTTTAATCGCAATATCCTGAGCTTTTACTTTTGTTCCGAGTACAGGGGTATTCTTTTCGACAGCCTGACGAGGAATTCCACGCATAATATGAATACCAAATTTCAGCCCTTTGGAGTGCACATAGTCTGCAAGGTGCTTAAAACCTTTTCCATCAGCAGCCGAAGGAAATTTTTTCAGCCCGGGAGTTAAGCGGCCATATTCATCCATGGTGAGCATCGCTTTGGGGTCGTAAGCATGTCCTTTTGATTCAGGCTCATACCATTGAATATCTACTGTGAGATAGTTGTATCCGCTGGGTAAAAGGTATTTTGCCATCGCATCGGCCTGTTCTTTTACCTGCTGTTCCGTAATGGTTGTTCCAAAACAATCCCAACTGTTCCATCCAAGAGGTGGTGTTGATGCCCATTGGTGGTATTTTGGGGTTGTTTGTGCATTTGTAACACTAAAGACAACTGCCAAAAACAAGGTAAGTTTAAATTTCATTTTTATTTTAATTAGGTTAAAAAACAAATCTTATAATTTTCTATTTTAGTTTTAAATCATTTGTTATTAAGCACATAAGCTAATCCCTAATACTCATTTCGGATAGTCGCATACACTCCATATGACTCATTACTTACTTTGTAAAAAGGCAAAAGCGTATATTCTTTTCCATTATTTTTCAATGTGAATGACATAGAATTCTCTCGTTTAGATATATTTTTCAAAATATCTGGCTCATTTCCTTTTAATATTGTTTCTTCATTAACTTGAAATGCTAATAAAACCGGTCCATAAAACAGTGCAACTACATTTGGATTATCAGGCATTTTTTTTAAATCAAAATGATAATTAAAACGTATTTCTATCTTATCTCCATTTTTCCACTTTTTGTCAATTATAAAATAAGACATCGGAGTTGCATTAGTTGTAACGAGTTCTCCGTTTACCAAAACCTGAGTTTGTTCATCAGCCCAGGATGGAATAAATAATTTCAATGCAAATGGCGTCGTTTTATTAGTCGTTATGTTAAATTTTACAATTGAATTATCTGGAAAATCAGACGATTGTGACAAAGTAATTCCTTTAGATTTCCATTTCACAATAGAAGGAACATACAGATTGACCCAAAGGTTATCATTGTTATGAAAATAAATATTAGCATTTAAGTTCGTAAACGCTTCAATAGTTGTTCCGTTGCAACAAAAAAACTCAGTGGGACTGGCAAAACCCTTTTTATTCGGAGAACCCAATGGCAAAGAATAAACATTCCATCCGGTTTCGGCATTTTGTAGTGCAAAAACAGAATTATAAAGTGTGTTCATATATACATCAGCATATTCGGGTTGGGCAGTCCAACGAAACAAAGTGCTTGTGATTTTTTGAGTGTTATGTGAAACGCATGATTCAGATGTTTTGTCAGTAAGCGTTGTACTTAAACAATCCGGTTTTCCCCAATGTTCTGATGTTTGAGCAGTTGGAGTTGTAGCAATTGGCCTTGGACCACTACTAGAACCATTTACATAAGAATGATGATGTTCCAGCATATCCCAAAAATGGGAAACAACATCACGATAATAGCTGTCTCCTGTATTTTCATACCGTTTGGCAAACCCAATTATCAAAGGCAAATGAGTATTAGAATGCAAACCAGACAAAATATCTTTCCCCTCATACAATGGCTGGCTAAACCACTTACGGTCGAAAAGACAAGCTAATTTGTAATGCGTTGAATCTTTGGACACTTCAAATAATTTCTGTAAAACATCATTCATTCCACCCGCTTCATTTGCGGGATTTGCCTGAGGAGTATATAACATTTTTTCAATACTTTCAGGCGAAAGTTTATCCATACGCTCTTTTACATAAGCAGCCATATTAACCACTATTGCATAGGCTTTTTTATTTCCTGTATGCTGATAAACATCGAGCATTCCCTGCATAATTTTATGATAGGTATAGTATGGAGCCCAAACTCCGCTAAATTGTGTTTCCAATGTAGTAAAATCTTTTTCTGGGAATGCGCTCAGGTATTTGCCTCCAAGTTTTTGCTGACACTCTTCAAGAGCATCAACCATGTATTTCAAACGTTTTTGAAGCAAAGTATCACCCGTTTTTTCAATTAAAGAAGCACAAGCCGACAAATAATGACCTACAAAATGTCCGCGCAATCCCACTTTAGGCGACTCCCAACCTTCAAGTGGTTTCGCTTTCGATTCAATTCCGGCATTTATTTTAAAATTGTGTAATAGCCTATCTGTATCAAACTGATAAATATACTTTGCATTGACAGTCTCCCGCTGCTTTATCCAGGACTCAGACAAAACAACATCTTCATTTAAAAATGCAATGGGCTGCTTCTCCTTGTCAAGGAATGATTGTCCAAAAAATGTCTGACAAACAAACAAAACCAACCCAATATATTTTATTTTATTTTTCATATTGAAAATTGAATATTAGAAAAATAGTATTACAATATTGAAACTATATCCTAAATCAGAAACAATTACTTCATAGCTATTTTAAAAACAATCGCAATATTATTCGGAATAGATTTTGGTTTTATAATTACCAATGAATCTGCTTCTTGTTTCCATGAAATTTTTTCTTTACTGCCAAGAAGTTCAATTTTTTTGATTTTTCCTGTTCCTTCTTTTTTTGCCAGTGACTTCAATAAAATATTTTCTGTTGGTTTACCCATCACCGTAGCATACAATACATTTCCTTTCTGATTGTATCGAATATCTTTTGCTGAGTATTGTATTTTTCCTTCATTAAATCCCTGGCTATTAATAGGGTTCGCTAGATCAGCGGCTGGTCCTTCACCGTACAGTTTCCACGGGCGGGTGTCGAAGATGCTCTCTTTGTTTATGTCCATCCAGGCCGCAATACCTTCAAGAACAGCAACTTCTTTGTCATCAATTGTACCATCTCCACGCACAGGGATATTAAGTAATAAATTTCCATTTTTACTGACAATATCTACTAAAGAACGGATGACACTCGCAGCCGATTTATAACGGTTTTCATCATATACCTTTCTATTATAATGCCAATCACCTATACAAGTGCAGGTTTGCCATGCTTTGGCTTGTGGCTTATCAGGAGCTCCACGTTCTACGTCCCATACCATACATTCCTTTTGTTGTTCAGTGAGTATTTTACCAAACAGAACCACTTCAAGCTTCCCTTTATGGGTTGCCATATTATGGTTGTAGTAGTGAGCGGCTATTTTTAAACCAGCATCGCTAGCCGGATACAATGGGAGTGCTGTATCATCAAAATATAGCAGGTCAGGGTTGTACAAATTAATAAGATCCATAGTGCGGTTATAAAAATTTTCACAGTACGCTTGTGAAGGCCATGAGCTTTTATCCTGCCATTCCCAATTCCATCCCTTTCCATTGCTTACTTCATGGTTTTGTGCATACAATTCCTGAGGATCTAATCCTTCCCACCAAGTACCTTTTCCGGCTGCTTTTGTAAGTTTTCCATCGTATGGAATACCCATAAATTCTCCAGATTTATCGGCGCCCTGTGCCGTTTCGTACCACATCCATGCATGGGCAGCATGTACACTCAATCCAAAAGGAAGCCCCTGTTTTTTAGCGGCTTTTGACCAACCATTTATAATATCCTTTTTAGGACCAACACGAACAGAATTCCATTCCTGGTACTTGCTGTTCCATAAATCCAGGTTGTCGTGGTGATTGGCCATCGCAAAAAAATATTGGGCACCCGCACGTTTATAAAGAGCTACAAGTTTATCTGGATCCCAGTTTTCTGCTTTCCAGTCGTGAATTACGTCTTTAAAACCAACTTTAGAAGGATGACCGTAATGTTCCACATGCCATTTATAGTAATCAGAACCTTCTTCATACATGCCACGTGCATACCAGTCGCCCTGTTCAGGCTGACACTGTGGTCCCCAATGTGCCCAGATACCAAATTTTGCATTGCGAAACCAATCAGGAACTTTGTATTGGCTGAGAGATTCCCAGGTTGGCTTAAACTTTCCATCGGCAACCTGTTCACTGCCTTCTACCACAGGCAACGGAAAATTTTCCTGAGCCTTCAGGAAACATGAGAATAGTATAAAAATTGCTATGGACAGACTAACTTTCATTGAAATTTTTAAATTCATAATAGTATTATTTTGCTTTTTACCAACGGATATCTATTGATAACTCTGTCTATGTTGTTTTATCAGATTATATTTGAATTTTTTAAAACTACTTTTTCCTCCTACAAAGCACAAAGGCTTATTTGTAAACTCGAAAACGTGAATCAAAAAAGTGTTATTAACCTGAATTCAATGATCGGTTCTCTCAGAAGAGGATGAGAAGGTCCATTACACACTTGCAAACGGTATATTAGACATCAAAATCAGGTTATTATATATTTTTACAAAAAAAGTAACTGTATATTTTATTTTTTTAACTGCCTCTCATCTTTTAATGTAGCGTTTCTAAACGCAATATCGTTAATGAATTTCCGGGAAAAGAACGTGTAATAGTGGTTCCTGAAAATTTTACATTTTCAGTTTTTGGAGAAACTTTAGTAGGTTGTTCCATTGTATTTTCATCCAACGGACTGGCCGATGTAAGCACAATAGCTTTTCCTTTTCCGGTCAGCTTTTCGGCTCCTGACAAATTAATTTCTGTTTTTACAGTGCCGGGTGCTGCATTCACAACTTTAAGGATAATATCTCCCGAAAGTTCATCATTAGCTGCACTTACACAAATGCTGTTGGTTTTTAGATTTGGAGTTGATATTTCCTGTATAAGTTTACCATCAAGGTACGCTTTAATTGTGCCTCCTTTAACTTCAACTTTAATATCATACCATCGGTCTGTTTCTATACTTCCGGGAATGATTTGCTTGCTGAATCCATTGTCCAACGTAAAGCCGGTATTTTTATTACAGCCGATTTCCCATCGCATCTGATCTTCTTTATTCTGATTCCTGAAATAAATCTGGATACCATTCTCTCCGGAAATTTTACGTCCTTTAAAGGTAACTGTATAATCGGTCCATGATTTGTCACCGAAAAAAACTGAAGCATTAACAGTTGTTGCTGACTGACGAAGTACGCCGTCTTTTACCTCCCATTCCCCTGCTGTTTTTTGCCAGTCATCAATGTTTTTTGTAAAATCCGATTGAAGCATAACACGCCCATCCGATGCGAGTACTTTTAAGTCTTTAAACTCTGCCGAATTGTTTGAAGTACCAAATCCAAGGCCTCCTTTTTCATAAAATGCCAGGAGTGGTGCTCCTGCTACTTTTACAGGCAGAGAGACGGTACCCTGATTTTGGGCAAACAACTGTTGAGCATAATAGCCTGGCAGACCATACCAGTGTTGACTATCAAAATTAATCAGGTTAATAGGCCATGCTCTATGGTTCACATTACAAAACAGAGGCGCATAAGCACTCATGGTAACCACGTCTGAGTTTCGTTCCAGACCCGTCATCCAGGCTGCCTCGCCAATAGCACCACGCAGGTTGCCCTTCCCTGTTTTGCTTGTTACCGCATATTCACCAACGAATATTTTCGGGCTTTTTCTGTCGTAATTGTCGTACTTGTTTGTGTTCAGGATAAACCACTCAGGATTATCATAATAATGTTCATCAACCAAGTCAGGCATGGGATCTTTAGGATATGCACCCCAACTGTTGGCAACGAGTGCAATATCAGGATATTTTGTGCGGATGGCGTTAGCAATAAGCTTCCATCGCTCTGCATACTGGTCGCCTCCGTTTTCGTTTCCTATCTCGATATATTTCATATTGAACGGTTTAGGATGTCCGTTTTTAGCACGAATGCTTCCCCAAACTGAAGTCTCAGACCCATTTGCATATTCTATTGCATCAAACGCATCTTGTACCCATTGTCCCATTTGATCCATAGGTACAAAATCTCTATGCGACATTCCGACATTGATACAAAACAAAGGCTCAGCACCAAGATCTTCTGCCAACTGCAGATATTCGTGATAACCTAAACCCTGAGTAGCATTGTAGCCCCAGAAATTCCATGACGAGGTACGTGTATCGATGTTCCCAATTGTTTTTTTCCAATTGTGCATTTGCTTGAAACTATCTCCTTCTACCCAACAGCCGCCTGGAAACCTAAAAACCTTAGTCTGCAAAGCATTAAAGGCTTCCGCCAGATCTGTCCGCAGTCCATGGTTTTTCCACGTTTGATCGGGCATGAGCGAAATCATATCCATATGTAAGCGGCCATTACCTTTCGCGCTTATCTCAATATGTGCTTTAGGGTCGCTGCCTGTCGCCGTTAAACTAACGGTATAGTATTTCCATCCCTCATCAAAGCCTTTCACTTCGGCATTAGCCAACTCTATACCGGCAGCACTTACAATACTAACCTTGAGCGGTGCATTGAAGCCTTTAACACTACGCGCTGCTAATTTGAAGGTATATGAATTCCCTTTAACAATATTCATTCCCCAGAAACCATAATTTTCAAGCTTAAATTCTCCTTTGGCCTCAATTGAAAGATATTTTCGATTGAATACGTTTAACCCTCCAACTTGCGGATACAAAGCATCTACATTAATGACCGAAGCCTTGCTGGCATCATTCTGATTTATAAATTTCCAGTTTTCAAGCGTATCAGAATCCTCAAACGAACGATTCCTGATAAGCTCGGGATAAAGACCGCCATCAGTTGAATGGTTAATATCTTCGAAAAAGCTTCCGAATAATGTTGATGGAATACGATGTCCAGGTGTGTTGACTTCAACCGTAATTTTAGCTTTACCCGCTTTGGTGGCCTGCGCATTCAGAACAGTACTCAATCCGCAAAGTAATAAACCTGCAATCAGCTGTTTATTTATGTCTTTTTTCATTAGTTTATTATTTTTTTTATTTACAGCTAACGGCAACTAAGGCAGCAATTACTAACGCTACCATATTATCGGCAGTTATTGCCTCATGTTCGTTTAGCTTATCTGGGCTTTTTATAGCTAATCCATTTTATAAATTCGATCCATCAATTGCCATTTTTGGTCGGCGGTTGCCTCGGCAGCGCTATCCTGAAATTGTGACATATGCGCTTCCCATTCGCTTTGACGTGGCTTTAGTGCTAATTCGATCATCGCCTTATCGTGATCAAAATCAGCTACGGTATCCATAATCATGAAAAGCTTTGTTCCAAGAAGGTAAATTTCCATATCAACAATCCCTACCTCTTTCATTCCCTGCGTTATCTCAGGCCAGGCAGCTCCTTTAGCATGCGCTTTTTTATAGGCTTCGATTAATGTAGATTTGTTAAGCAACTCCATGGTTTTGCAGTAACGTTTAAATGAATTTTGCATTTTTTACAATTGTTATTCTATTGATTAGCGGATAGTATTTTTTTGTTGTTTTCAGATTCTTGTTATTACATAGAAGCTTTAGTATTCAGTATAAAACATGTAATTCTTTAAAATTCTTTCCTCATTAAAAATAGCAAGTCAACATTTATTCTTTATTTATTTTATTTTAAGCACTACTGCAATATCATTCGGAATAATCTTCGGTTTTATAATTACCAATGAATCGGCATATTGTTTCCACGAAAGTTTCTCCTTACTTCCAAGTATCTGAATACTTTTAATTTTGTCCTTATTTTTATTCTTGCCAAGCGATTTTAAGCAAATGTTATCAGAAGGTACTCCTAAAAGCGTGGCATAAAGAATTTTTCCGTTTTGATTATAACGGATGTCTTTGGCTGATAACTTTATTTTTCCTTCGTTGAAACTTTGGTTGTTAACGGGCTTTATCACTTCAGAAGCAGGTCCCTCACCATAATGCTTCCATGGGCGTGTATCAAAAATACTTTCTTTATTCACATCCATCCAGGTTGCTATTTTTTCAAGAATTGCTACTTCCTTATCATCGATCGTGCCATCTCCCTTAACGGGAATATTAAGCAGCAGGTTTCCGTTTTTACTGACAATATCAACCAACATATGGATTACTGTCGCAGCCGATTTGTATCCGTTATTTTCATAAACTGATTTACTGTAATGCCAGTCACCAATACAGGTACAGGTTTGCCATGGAAGGTTTTGGATGGTATCAGGCGCACCTCTTTCTACATCCCAAACCATACATTTTTTTTGCTCATCGGTGAGTATTTTTCCAAACAGAACAGCCTCCAGCTTATCATTGTGGGTTGCCATATTATGGTTATAAAAGTTCGCCGCAATTTTTAATCCCGCATCGCTTACAGGGTAAAGAGGCAGTGTAACATCATCAAAATAAAGCAAATCGGGATTGTACTTATTGATAAGATCTATGGTTCGATTATAGAATTTTTCACAGTAAGCCTGTGAAGGTACCGCTGCTTCATTGCTCCAATCCCACTGATTCCATAAAGCATACAGATCTTTTTCGCTTCCTTTGCTCAAAGGATGGTTTTGGGCATAAAGTTCAGCAGGATCAAGTCCTTCCCACCATGTTCCTTTACCATCTGCTTTGGTGAGCTTTCCATCGTAAGGAACTCCCGCTAATGCTCCTGTCTTATCTGAGCGCTGGGAGGTTTCAAACCACGTCCAGGCGTGTGAAGCGTGTACACTCAGTCCGAATGGGAGATTATATTTTTTTGCTGCTTTTGACCAGCCAGTGATAATATCTTTCTTAGGCCCTACACGAACCGAATTCCATTCCTGGTATTTACTATCCCACAAATCCAGATTATCATGATGATTGGCCATGGCAAAGAAATATTGGGCTCCTGTGCGTTTGTATAATGCTACAAGTTTTTCAGGATCCCAATTTTCAGCTTTCCAATCCTTAATAACTTCCTTGAATCCCACTTTGGATGGATGACCATAATGTTCAACAAACCATTTATATTGGTCACCACCTTCGTTATACATAAATCTCCCAAACCAGTCTCCTTGCTCCGGTTGACATTGAGGCCCCCAATGCGCCCATATCCCAAACTTAGCATTACGAAACCAGTCCGGAGTTTTATATTGCTGTAGTGATTGCCATGTTGGCGCAAACTTTCCGGCAGCAACAGGTTCATTACCTTCCCTAATAGGCGATACATACTTTTCCTGAGCTGCCAAAAACTGTGAAAACAGGATACAAACCATTATAAATCGGTTAATTTTCATATACCTTATATTCTTTTATATTTATAATTTTTTCAAAACAGATCTATTTTTTAATAATCTTAAATGATTTTGAGAAATTTGAGTTTACTCCTTCCACTTTTACTAAGTATAATCCGGGTTGCAATGAAGCTCCCATTAACAATTGCGCTGCTTCAGAAGTGGATTCTGCTGCTTGTACTTTTTTTCCTGTAATATCAAAAATGCTGACACGAATTGGTTCATTCGATTTTGTAGCTTCAACCTTAAAATTATTACTAAATGGATTTGGATAAAAAGCTATTGAAATGTCTGACTCTTCTGAATCATTTTTAGACAACGAATTCACTTTTAAATTTTGAGTACCTACTATATTTATTAACCATTCCTGATTAAAACTGCTGCTCTGGCTCCATTGATATAAATCAGCACCATTGGTCGTAGTACCCATTCCATCGAGATACATACCAGTGGCTTTATTCTTAAACTTAAAATAACTTCCTGCGGTTTCGCGTGTCCAATATTGTGCATCACTGCCACTATAACCATATTGTCCTACTACGGAACCATTGGAATTTCTATACATACCATCAAGATACAATCCTGAAGCGCGATTCTTTAACATTACATCGTTTCCAACCGTTTCAATTGACCATTGTTGTGCAGTTGCACCGCTGTTAGCATATTGCCCTGCATTGGAGCCATTGTCTAACCTGTACATTCCATCCATCAGCAAATTGGTACCTCTATTGGCTAAAGTGACGTAGGAAACAGAAGATTCTGCAGGATCCCAGTAAATTAGGCCTCTTCCTCCGCCTGCACCCATATATACTCTTCCGGCAACATTCATATCTCCTACAAGCAATGACGTACCCCCAAACTCATGGGCGTCATCATTGATTCTAAGCCATGTTGCACCCTGATCTGTTGATCTGAAAAGACCATTGACACCTGACACCGTTCCCCAGATAAAAATAGTAGGATAGCTCGCGCCGGACATTGTTTTTCCTATTCCGATAGTTTTGCAATACGATACATTGGCAACAGTTGTATAAGCCACCCCAGAGTTGGTCGAATATTTTAATCCATTTCCGGTAAGAGGCAGCCAAATATGTCCTTCAAAACCGGGCACTGTCCTGATCAGGACGGGTTCCCACGGATGATTCGCGGTTGACGCACCCGGTGTACCTGCTACTGAAAAATTGACTCCCTTATTGGTGCTTCTAAGCAATTGCCCAGTTGATGGATGGTATATGTAAAAATAATTTGAATTTACCTGATCAGCCACCGGTGCAGCATCTCCGAGCGATACACCCGAACAGCCAGACCAGCTTCCTCCGTTATTGGTAGTATACCAGGTGGTTGTAGATCCCCAAGGGCAATGCAGTATAGTATTTCCATCGGCGCTTATGGCAACTCTTCCTGATACGCCCTTGTTAGTGGCGGCGCCCGTCCATGTAGTTCCTTTGTCGTTAGAATAGTAAACAACGTTTTCCCCGTTACCAATTCTTACTACTTTGCCCGGGTTGACAGCAGCATAAGCAATGCTATGGTTATTATAACCTCCTAAAGGAGAAATCCTCGTTGACGGAAAAGAAGTCAATGACTCATGTACAAAGCCTGATACGTCTCCGAAAGAAGAAATAAAAGGACCTCCCGGAATGCTGACCCCGTCCAGCAATGCTGTTTCTTCAATTCCTATCGCATCATTTTTCCATGAAGTATTCGCAACTGTAATATTGGAACAGGTAATTACTCCGCCTCCCCCTATTACATGTACTTTTAAAGGATCATTAAGATCAAACTCAATAGAGTCCATCCAATTAATAGCTCCCCCGACTGTCCAGTTCATGCCGTTGGCATCATAAGTAGAATCCGGGCCGATTTTTAGGTTCCACGTCGAACCTCCATCTGTTGAGAGAAAAACAAAATCGCCCCAGCCGGTACCGAACTGATTGTTCCAGTACAAACCGCATGTCGAAACCACTACTCTATTGCTATTGGAAGGATCTATACTTACGCCGCCATACGGATACTTTGCCGTAGCATGATGTGCCGGAGTAACATTTGTCCATATTCCTGTACTTGTGTTGAGCTTATATACTCTGCCCATATCATTTGCAGGAGTAGTTCCGGAATAATCACCTGAAATATTGGGACCTTGTTCAACAGAAAGTGTAGCGTACATGGTAGTACCCTGTAGTGCTACGCGGTGCGGCATAAATCTATTGTCGGGAGAAACGTCTGTAAATGTTACTCCTCCATCTGTACTCTTGTAAATATTGGCGCTGCCGATGCGGGAAACACCTATGTAAATGGTTTGTGTAACCCCGTTTACCACAGCACTCAAAGGATCATAAGCAACAAAACAAATTCCGTTTCCATTAGCAGTGGTCGTTACACCGTTCCACGCCTGGTTCCAGGTAACGCCTCCATCTGTACTTTTCCATAATCCGTTGGCTCTGGTTCCACAGAATAATATGTTGCTGTTTTTGGGATCTACAGCGAGGCGTTCCCCGTTGGAACGCCCATATCCATTTCCATGTGTTTTGAATTTGGAGGTAACATCTGTATAAGTGAAGGTATTTCCTTTATCTGTGGATTTTAATATGGCTGTTCTTCCGTTGGCTATATATTCCGTTCCACAGAGCATATAAACATTATTGGGATTCTGCGGATCCACCGCAAGAGATTCCACTCCGTAAAATCCGTTTTCTGACTCACTCAACCAGTCGAGCAGCTGAATCCATTTATTGTTCCCAGCATCCCAGCGGTAAGCTCCGCCTATATCTGTACGGCAATACCTGTCGCCGGATGTTTGGTGGGTAATGAGTCCTGTCACAAATCCGCCTCCGCCGATGGGTACATTTTTCGAGGTATACGTCTGGGCGTTTGTTAAAACGGGACTAAACACTAAAATAAGGTGTAGAAAGAAAAATTTTATATAGTTTTTCATATTTAATATTTTAATTATACATAAACATTTTAAATATTATTCGACCTTTTTGTTTCAAATTCTGAATCATCTGAACTCAAAAAAGCATTATTACTTTTCTTCCTTATTGTTATTATGAACAAGAAAGCATGAGGATAATTAAGTGCTGATGGTTACAAGACCAACAACGGGGATTAATAAATAAATTTCCAGTCATCAAACAAAAAACCTTCTCCATTAAATACAAAATAGATGTTCGCTGTTCCTTTATCTATTTTCTGTTCTATTTTCTTTGAGAGCGTAGTCCAATCCTTTCCATCAGATATAATTGAAACAATGGCTTTACCTTCAAGATTATTTACATAAACATCAATTCTGCCTTTTCCTTTTACCCTGGCTTCGAATTTGGAAGGAAGCTGTTTGCTGAAATCGGCTCCACGAACCATCAAACATTGTTGATCTGCTTTTCCTTTGGCAACCATATTACCTACATTAGCAGCAGCTTCAAACTGAACCTGACCCGAAGTACCTCCGGTAGTTTCTGCCTGCTGAAGAGCGAATGGATTTAATGGACTAATTTGTGACGGGCCTTTAAAAGTAGCTTTACCCATTTGGAAATTCACATTCTCTTCATCGACCTGCATTTCTTCGATACCTACATTACGAAAACCACCTTTAGTGCCAAAATAATCCTGCAAATACATGGCATGGTACGCGATATAATATTTTCCCTTAAACTTGAACAGATGTGTGTGATTGTTTGTCAAAGGCCCTACGCCAACGTCGCCGGTATTTTTAAAGTAATTATCGCGATACGTCCAACTATCCGGATTTAATGGTGTTTTAGTCGTCATATAGGACATACTGCATTGGGTTGGTTTATCTTTATTCGTATAAGGCCATTCAGTACGCTGTTCCCAACTTGTATTATAGGTATAAGCCCAGGTTCCATTGATAAAGTTAAGATCACTGGCCTCAAAAAAATAAGGTGCGGGTATCTTGGCAACATCGCTGCCCAAACTGATCATATCTGCTCCTAATTTGACGATTCTGGAATTATCCGGCATGTATTTGGTTCTAGGTGTTCCGCCTCCAAATGTCAGCCAGCCCGTTCCCTGATCATCAATCACAACTCCCGGATCGAAAGGAGCTTCGCAATCTACTCCCGGGACAGAGCGGTCTACTATATTCTTTCCCAACGGATCACTCCACGGACCAATTGGAGAAGTAGAAGTAAGGACCGCTGAACCAATACCGCTATTGGAGTAATACAAGTAGAAGTGTGTTTTACCATCGGCCTCAAGTCTGGATGTAATGGAAGGTGCCCAGGAATTCTGACTCCATGGTGCGAGCTTTGCAGTATCGATGAGACCGTGATATGTCCAGTTGACCATATCATCTGTAGACATCATGACCAGCGTGTGAATATGCTCATATGAATTTTTCCCACTCTTTCCTACATGCTCATACTGTTGATGATCATTTGTGGCATACACATAAATTCTTCCATTGTATTCTACAGTGGTCGGGTCTGCCGTAAACATAAAATCTAATAAAGGATTTGCATCATTGATAAGGAGTTTTGGCGAAACATTTGCGAATTTTTCTTCAGGGTTTTCTTTAACCTTTTTAGGTTTACCTGCTTTAGTCTGCGCTTCTGCGCATTCTCTCCCCCCCATAAAAGCCATAACAATGACTGTACTTAACAATACTTTTTTTCTAAACATGCTTTTTTTATTTTACCCAAAAAACGAATATCTGTTCAGGGTTAATTTCAATTGATTTATTTTTCTGTAAGGTATTGTAACAAAGAGGTTAATTCTTCCCCGGAATTGGCTAACACTTAACTAAATCTCAGGGAAGGAAATAACTTTATGTTATAATTAAGACCATGATCAGACACTGATTAAGCGCTTTATTGTTTTTGCGGATTCCTTGATAAATAGATCCAACTTTGTTGTTTAAGGTTCTGTTCTTCTTATTCTACAGTTTTTAAAATAACACGCAGATAGAATTAATTTTAATCTAATTACTATTCAATGGAATTAATAAATGAATTTCCACTCATCAAACAAAAAATCCTCTCCGCTAAATACAAAATAGATATTCCCTACTCCTTTATCTATTTTCAGTTCTATTTTCTTTGAGAGCGTAGTCCATTCCTTCCCATCAGATACAAGGGAAACAAGAGCCGGGCCTTTAAGACTATTTATATAAACATCAATTCTACCTTTTCCTTTCACCCTGGCTTCGAATTTGGAAGGAACCTGTTTGCTGAAATCGGCTCCACGGACCATGAGACATTGTTTCTCTATTTTTCCTTTAGCAAGCATATTGCCTTCAATACCAAAAGCTTCGAACTGGACTTTCCCCGACGTGCCTGCAGTTGTTTCTGCCTGCTGGAGAACGAATGGATTTAATGGGTTAAGTTGTGACGAACCTTTAAAAGTTGCTTTGACCATGGGGAAATTAACGTTCTTTTCATCCACCTGCATTTCTTCGATACCGGCATTACGAAAACCGCCCTTAGTGTCAAAATAATCCTGTAAATACATGGCATGGTAAGCAAGATAATATTTACCTTTAAACTTGAACACGTGAGTATGATTGTTTGTCATAGGTCCCACATTAACGTCGCCAGTATTCTTAAAGTAATTATCGCGATACTTCCAACTATCCGAATCTAACGGTGTTTTGCTTGTCATATAAGATATGTTGCATGCGGTTGGTTTATCAATATTTGTATAAGGCCATTCAGTGCGTTCATCCCAACTTGTGCAATAGCTATAAACCCAGGTTCCGTTGATAAAGTTAAGGTCACTGGCTTCATTAAAATAAGGAGCGGGTATCTTAGCAATAGTGCTAGCCAAACTGATCATATCTGATCCTAATTTGACGATTCTGGCATTATCAGGCATATATATTGTTTTAGGTGTTCCCGCTCCAAAACTCAGCCAGCCTGTACCTTGGTCGTCAATCAAAACTCCGGGATCGAATGGAGCTCCTACATCCACACCA
Source organism: Flavobacterium sp. MEB061 (assembly GCF_000834715.1). Taxonomy (NCBI): domain Bacteria; kingdom Pseudomonadati; phylum Bacteroidota; class Flavobacteriia; order Flavobacteriales; family Flavobacteriaceae; genus Flavobacterium; species Flavobacterium sp. MEB061. The sequence continues at coordinate 214,503 of NZ_JXQR01000002.1, forward strand.
GGAACAGAGTGGTCGACTATGTTCTTTCCTAATGGATCTTTCCACGGGCCAACGGGAGAGGTGGAAGTAAGCACGGCTGAGCCACCACCGCCATTGGAGTAATACAAATAGAAGTGCGTCTTACCATCTGCTTCCAGTCTGGATGTAATGGAAGGCGCCCAGGAATTCTGACTCCATGGTGCAAGCTTTGCAGTATCAATAAGACCATGATATGTCCAGTTAACCATATCATCGGAAGACATCATGACCAGTGTGCGGATACGCTCGTATGAATTTTTCCCATCCTTTCCTACCTTCTCATACTGTTGATGATCATTCGTTGCATACACATAAATTCTTCCATTGTATTCTACAGCTGTCGGGTCGGCCGTAAACATAAAATCTAATAATGGATTCGCATTATTGGTGAGAAGTTTCGGAGAAACATTTGCGAATTTTTCTTCCAGGTTTTCTTTAATAATTTTCGGTTTAACTGCATTAGTCTGAGCTTCTGCGGATTCTCTGCCTCCCAGAAAAGCCATAACAACGGCTGTACTTAACAATACTTTTTTTCTAAACATGCTTTTTTTATTTTTACCCAAAAACGGATACTCGTTAAGGGTTAATTTTAATTAATTATCGTATCACTGCAATCTCTTTGTCAATTCCCAGTACCCTTCTTTACTTATAAATCGAGCTCAGATTAAGAAATCTTATCCCGCTATTTAACCGGCATAAATTTGTACAGCGCCACTCCATGCATCGGAACCTTCACCGAAAGAGCCTCTTTGTCTGCATGGATTGTTGTAATATCTTTTTGGCGCCAAAGATCACGCACCTTTTGCTTTCCGGAAATGCCAAGCTTTTTCAGATCCTTGTAAGAGATATCTACTTTCTCCAGACCGAAATTGCAAAAACCTGCTACACGACTGCCATCCTCCAATTCTTTTACATAAATGCGCAGATCTCCGATAGTCTGAACACAGGTAGCCTGTTTGCCAAGAGCATCCTGATTAACAGCAATCACTTCATCGTTTGTCAATAAATTCAGGGTAAAGGCATCCAGCTTTTCCAAATCGCAACCCAATAGCAGCGGAGTAGAGAAAAGGCTCCAAAGGCTGACGTGAAGATATTGCTCATCTGGTTTAAGTTTGGTCGGATGCAGGTTACCCCATCCTACGGTTCCTACGACCAGCATGTCCGCATCGTTCCAGTTACCAGGTTTAGCGAAGGCTGCAGATTGATCCTGCGCTAATGCAATGCCTTTAACGTTGGACCAGGTGTCCAATATATCATTGGTTGTACGCCAGCTGTTTCCTCCTACCGAATCACCCCATTTCCAAACATCCGACATTCCGTATTGACACAGGCTGAAAACAATGTCACGAGGTTGCTGATGGATATACTCTCCCATTAATTTGTATGGTTTGACGGCGGTAGACAATTGATAACCTCCATTATATGATATGGAGATTACTTTGTTTGGGTCGTTATCAGGTATACCATTTAGCACTCCTCCATAGCTGCACCAATCGTATTTCAGATAATCAAAACCCCATTTGGCATAGGTTTCAGCGTCTTGCTTTTCATGACCATAACTACCCGCACAGCCACCACAGGTCCAGGGACCAGGACTGGAATAGATACCGATCTTCAAACCGAGACCATGCACATAATCTGTCAGGGCTTTCATATCACCAAACCTTTTATTAGGAACTATAGTACCAGCCTCGTCGCGCAGTTTACCTTGCAGGGAAGGATCTGTAGAATCGCGGTTATTTTGCCAGTAGTCGTCGATATTTATATAACTCCATCCATAATTTATAAGTCCGGTTTTCACTATTGCTTCTGCAGCGCGTTTAATTTTTTCACCAGAAACTTCATGAGCGAAACAATTCCAGCTATTCCAACCCATTGGCGGTGTAAGTGCAATTTTATCACCACAGCTAATACGCAAACTTTTTTCGGCTATACCTTTCGCATTCTTTGCTTTCAATTGAATAACGTAAGTGCCGGCTTTTGCAAGCTTGCCAGTGATAAGTCCTGTTTTTTGATCCAGCTCCAGTCCCTGAGGCAAGCCTGTAACCTGAAAAGTCATTGGTCGGTCTCCGCTGGCAGGTATCCTGAACTGAAACGGTGAGCCAGGACGGACACCGAAAACGCTTGCACTATTAATCTTCGGCTTTGCCGATGGCTTAGGGGTAAGAATGTAGGGTTCACTTGGGACAGGATAAAAAGTAGCAAAAGTTGATACGCCTGCCGCCTCAAATTTAGCATCAGCCCAGTTGGCATGATCGCTGCCACCGTCTCCTGCGTCTGTTACCCGCAACTCAAGTTGTTTCACACCCGAAAGTTTAACACTACAAAGCCGGGCAGCATCATTTTCATGCATTACACCGCTCGCCCAAAGCTTCTCTCCATCACCGAATACTATAAACTCTACGGCGGGATTACGTCCTTTCACTTCATCATCAATACCAACCTGTGCGGTAAACGAATTTGCCTTACCATCGAGCTGAATAAAAAGTGAGCTTTCTGCATGTGTGCCGAAGCCACGCTCAAAGGTTTTGCCTGCGATGGTCATGATGTTGTCATCAACCGTCCTGTTTTTTTTAGGTACACCCCAGCCCTGTGAGGCTACGCTGAGATCCAGTTCATCTAACCAAACCGTTTGTGCGGAAATAGTACCGCTAACGATTAGCAGTAAAATAATTTTATAGAAATGTTTAAGTTTCATTTTTGTTTCTTTTTAGAACCAATAAATTTTAGATACATTGTTTTCATTGAGAATTCTTTATAAGTAAATCTGTGACTCGTAAAAGCCACAGATTTTTTAAATTCAGTCTTGTTTAATGATAACAATACATGATACCCTGCAAAAACTGTATTTTTATTTATTTATAGTGTCTTACTTTTACTTACCTCCTGCAATAATGGCATCTAACATAGCCTGGTCTTTTACCTCATTCTTAGCTCTGTCTAACATAAAACCTATCTCCCACCAAAATGGCACAATACCATTCGCTTTAGCCTGTTTCGTCACATAATAAGACCAATGATCCACAGACTTGTTGTGCATAGCCATATCCAGAGGATGAGGCTTGTCGAGGTCAGCAGTACGCCTCCAGGTTGCATACTCTCCCAGTATTACAGGGATACCTTTATCAACAAATTTTTGTTTCATCTTTTGGAATTCAGAATCAATCACATCCTCTTCACCAAAGGTGGCGTTGCGTTCCGGCTCAATAGTAGAATGATTCCCAGCTCCCCAGTAATAAATCATCTTACCCCAGCTTACATCTGCATCGGTTACGATCGTAAATAAAGCAGGTGTATAGTTATGTACCTCAACCATCAATTTGTTAGGAATGTTGTCTGTTGGCATCGTATTCATCAGATCAAAAGTTAGAGCAGCATCAGTTCTGGGACCTTGCACAACCAGCACCCTGTAACTGTTTTTACCTCCGGTAGCACGAACTGCCTTGATAAATGTTTCGTAGTAACCATTAAGTATGGCCATCTTTTCGGCATTATCAGCCGGAGGTTCATTTGCACCGGCAAATATTAGGTGCTCATCAAAATCACGCATGGTTGTAGCAATCTGTTCCCAAATCGCCTTTTGCATTGCATTAATAGACTCTTCCTTTGCCTTAGTGATATTATTATCAAGCCAGCCATTATCCGCGTGAGCATTTAGTATCACATACATATCATTATCCACACACCATTTAACTACTTCTTTTACTCTGTTAAGCCATGCCGGGTCAATTTTTGCTTTATCCGGATCGCTTAAATGGGTCCAAACCCAACCACATGGAATCCTTACAGAATTGAAACCTTTTTCTTTTATAAATTTCACATATGATTCGGTAATTTTACTATTCACCCACTCCGCTTCGGTTGGTGCTTCCATGGTATTGCCAAAATTTATTCCCAAATGCATTTTTGCAGACAATTGCATCGCTGTACTGCTCATTCCTGTTTCATCGGGAGCTTTAGGCGTTAAATTATAGGTTGGATATAAACTGCCTTTTTGTATAATTGTAATTCTTCGCGCCTGACCATTTTTCGCTTCAATAGTTAGTACCACAGAACGGGTAGATCCGGTTTCATTACTCAAAACTGTAAATTTTGTTGCTGTAGCTCCACTATTACCGCTTGTTGTCGTTAATTGCAGCCAGGATGCTGCCGAATTGCTCACACTCCATGCACTGTTTGCTTCAATTGTGATGTCTTCTGATGTACCTCCAGCCGGTTCAAAAGAAACTGTTTTTGCTGAAACCGTTAATTGTGGAGCTTCATCTCCATCTTTTGAACAAGATGCTGAAAGTAAAGTAATGATCAGCAACAGCACAATTTTATAAAAATGTTTATGTTTCATTTTTTATTTTTTAGAATTAATAAATTTTTATTTAAGAACTGCAGAAAGTGCAACTTTTATGAAATAACTGCAGGCCTTTACTTTTACTATTAATTTGTTATTGAATTAAAAGATTTTTATTATTTGATTTTCACAATCCTGATATTATCAATCCCTGCACGAAAACCTGTTGTACTTGCTTTGTCAGAGGTATTGACCGCAAAGAAATTTATAGTCTTCTTTTTTGAACCAAATAATTCTGAAAGACTTGTTGCAGAATTACCCGTACCGTCTATACCATCCTTTTTTGTGCGGAATTCAGTCAATGGAATTGTTACTGTTACCCATTTTCCTTTTGTAGTGAAATTAGCTGTTTTAGTTCCTGAAAGTTTCCATGGCTCAAAACGCGCTAAAAAATCCCAATTGTAATCTCTAACAATAAACATTGATATGCCATTCCAATCTCCGGGAACATTAAGTTCAAACTTAAGTGCAAATTGATCTATATCTAAATCTAAATCAGCTGCTGAAACCCATTCTGATCCATTTTCGATGTTAATGCTTCGACCGCCTCCCCACCAGGCTCCATCACCAGCATTAAGAATAGGAGTATCTAAAATAGGATACCATCCATGGTTACCCGGAAAAGCGGGATCATTATCGCTAGTCGATGTACCCCATGCCATGCTGCCAATAGTATCAAAATTACAAAGCACGCCTGTTGTAAGATCATTAACATTAAATGTTGTTAGAATTTCACCTGATGCTGTAATTATTTTTAAGGGTCCGCTTGTAGTAGTAGAAACCGGAAAGCTAATTGCAGTTCCATCATCTTTTGTTACATAATCGGTTATTGCTACCCCTCCAAAACTAAGCTCGCTTATAAGGAATAAATTGGTTCCAAATACAGTAACAATCTCACCTTCAACCGGGTTTTCGTTTGAAATAGCAGCAAGCGAAGGTGGTCCGGCAACGATATCAATATTAAAAATTGTAGAACCTCCGGCAGTAGCCACTTCAATAGTATTTAATTGATTTTCAGGAACTGAAGGAAATGGAATTACATACGGCAGCTGTACAACAGCGTACTCATCTGAAAACAGTCCAACATCGAATGGAATTGATACACCATTGAAAGCGATTTTAACTGCATTTTTAAAATTTGATCCTTTTAAAACTACCCACTGACCAGGCACCAATTTATTTACAAGAGTATCATTAGGAGCCGCCGCATAATTCCTCACCTCTGTAATAACAGGTGCACCATTTGAGTCATCTTCATTATTACAGGACGTTAACATTATAATAATCAGCATCATGCTTAAAAAAAGCAAATATTTAAGAGGTTTATTTAATACATTTTTCATGTTTATATATTTTTTATCACTATTCATAATAAGGTACTGATGGTTCGTTCAATTTAGGATTAGCAATCACCTCAACTGCAGGCAGCTGTAAAGTAAAAGTGGCGAAGGTAGCAGGAGAAATAGGGCCAATAGGATCAGTAGGTGTAGCTACCTCAGTATCAGTATTATATTCAAATCTTACTCTTTGCTGATTACTAAGAAGACCAACTGCTTTTTGAGGATTGTAGTAAGATAGTCTTACCAGATCAAACCAATATTGTCCTTCGCAAGCAAATTCCAGCCTTCTCTCATTCAGGATAATATCTGTATTAAGTACAGTTACCGGATCAACACCTGCTCTTGTTCTTACCTTATTAAAATATAATAATGCATTAGCATCACTTGTAGTGGCATTATTACCAAGGATAGCCTCAGCATATATTAAATAAATATCTGCCAGTCTTAATAATGCATTATGCTGTATGGAACCTAAAAATGTCATTGCAGGAGAATTGTTATCTGCCTCGTTACCAATAATATGTTTCTTCATACCCGGTCCCTCGGCGGTATAACCACCACCAGCAGCGTTCAATTCCGGATAGTGATCTCCAGTCAGCATAAAAGTCGCTTTACGTCTTATAGAATCCTGTTTAGCATAAGCTATATACAGATCATAACTAGGTGACGGAGCTCCCCATGCGCCATCTTTTTGAGGATTAATATCTTTACTCGGCGAATAGGTCAATAATTGATTGCCTTCCATCCAGCCACTAGTAACAGACCATTGCAGTGCAAATAATGATTCTGAATTATCATTGAATTGTGTTTTAAAAAGATCTGGATAACTTGGAAGTAAAGTTAAACCACTGTTTTCGATTACATCTTGTGCATACAGTTTTGCCTTGTTTAAATATTCCTGATTACGATTACCTCCAAGCTCTCCTAATCCGGACATAGTTAAATACACTTTACTTAACATTCCCTTTGCTGACCAGCTGGTAAGTCTGCCTTTCTCATCAGTTGCACGAAGATTCTCGGCAGCAAAAGTTAAATCTTCTGTAATAAATCGGTATACATCTGCTGCTCTGTTTTTATTAATCAAAGGTGATTTTATCAACTTCGTATTGTCCTCAATAATAGGCACTTCTCCCCACAACATTACAAGATGATAATATGCCATGGCGCGTATAAATCTTGCTTCTGCTAATCCGGCATTTTTATCTGCGACAGCAACTGTTGCCGGTGTATTTTCATTAATACCTTTAATTGTACCATTACAGTGTGCCACTATAGTATACAATCCTGTCCAGCCGTCTGTTAAACGCTGATTTGATCCTGAAAGGGTAAAAGTATTAAGCTGTACCAGATCTGCACCCTGCCACGGTATAACAAGGTTTCCGCTTAATATATCTCCCAATGGAATGTAGGCAAGATTATTCCATTGTGCCCAAACTCTGCTATAAAGTGCCGCCGTGGCTAACCTGATTTCTTGTTTTGTCTGATAAAAATTTCCAGTGCTTATTTCCGACTGAATAGGGCGATCCAGAAAATCATCCTGGCAACCAGCCAAAACCAGTATTCCCAAAAGGGTTGAAACAGTTATTTTATAAATTGACTTCATATCTATCTCTTTATTAAGTTTAATTTTATTTAGTTAACCCTACATTAATTCCCAAAGTAAATGTTCGGGCTTGTGGATAAAAACCATAATCTATTCCTGCTTCTAACGGATTCCATGAACCTACTTCCGGATCCATTCCCTTATAATTTGTAATAACAAAAGGATTACTGACATTAACATATATGCGTAAAGAAGCCAGATGTATTTTTTGCATCCACTTATCTGGCATTGTATAGCCCAAAGTCATATTTTTACATCTAAGAAAAGATCCGTTCTCCACGTACTTGTCAGAGAAACGATGATTTCTGTTGCTATCGTTATTTTTAAGTCCTACGATTGTAGTGTTTGGATTGGTAACGTATACATTATTAACATCTGAAGCTGAACCATTTGGATCAATTAAAGCTAAATCGGCATGATCATTTAATGATTTTAGGAAACCAAATTGTGTCGAAGGATTTTCTCCGGTAATTCTCAATCCGTTTATTACTTCATTACCCATATTGGCACTAAAGAAAATATTCAGGTCAAAACCTTTATAAGTAAAAGTATTACCAAGGCCTAATTGATAATCCGGAATAGGAGAGCCTAAATAAGTTCTGTCCTTTTCTGTAATTACACCATCACCATTTAAGTCTTTAAATTTCATGTCTCCATACCATACACCACCAGGGTTTGGCGAAATTGGTAAAACCGCCCCATTTGTATCTGTAGGCAAAGCGTGCGTTTCAAAATCCTTCGCAGTTGCAAATATCCCATCTACTTTATAGCCGTAAAAATCACCAATAGACCCGCCTACCTTCGTTTCTGCAACTACTTCATTACCATTATATTTTCCAAGCAAAGAAGCTCCGTCAGTATTTATTTTCAGTACCTTATTTTTGTTATGTGATAAAGTAAAATCGGTAGTCCAGTTAAATTCATCTCCTTTTCCGATTATATTTCTTGAACTCAAATGAAGGTCTATTCCTCTGTTTCTAACGACCCCAACATTTACAAACGGAGGGTTAATTATTCCTGATCCTCCAATTGTTCCGGAATACAATGGCAAAGGAATTTGCAGTAAAAGTCCATCTGTGAGACGATTATAAACATCAACAGAAAAATTAAGTTTCCAACCGAAAAGTGCTGCATCGATTCCAACATTACTATATTCTGTTTTTTCCCATGAAACTTCAGGGTTTCCCAGATTATTAATAATTTGTGCATTACCAGCCAGAGCAGTTGATGTTGTCTTTAATGTGGTTATATAAGCATTATCTCTAACATTTTGATTATTGGTCGAACCATAACCCATTCTTAACTTTAATTCATTGACAATTTTTGAGTCTTTTAAAAATTTCTCATTATTTAATTTCCATGCAAATGCTCCTGAATAAGTGGTTACCCAGCGATTTTCCGGCGCAAATCTCGAAGAACCATCTGCACGAGCATTAACGGTAAACAAATATTTATCATCATAAATAAAATTAACACGCCCGAAATAAGATTCCTGTGCATTCTCTCCGCGGGTTCCATCATTGGTTGCTGTTGCCGGATCACCGCTTCCTATATTAGTAACACTGTTTGAAATGAAATTTTTTCTTGCTGCGGAAACATTTTCAAACTGGGACAACTGTGCCTCATGTCCTGCCAGTATGTTCACATTATATTTGCTTTTAAATACTTTAGCATAGGTTAAGAAGCTTCTAAAAGTGGTAAAATAGTCCTGACTATAGGAATAATAGGCATCATTTACTAATCTCTCGGCTAACCCAAACTTGTATGTAGGGTTAAATCGGTCTTCTGTTCTAAAGGAAAAATTCCCTGACACTTCATTTCTAAAGGATAAATCCTTTGTAAATGCTATATCTGCATAAAAATTAGCAAACAGCTGATTTCTTTTGGGAGTATTTACATTTGTAAGGGCAAGAGCATAAGGATTTACACGTTTATTAATCCATCCTTCACTGCTTTCTTCTCCTGCATAACTACCATCAGGATTTCTTACAGGGATATCCGGTGTCTGGCTTAATGCCTCTGCAATAACATTTGAACCTGTTGAATTTACATTTTCATCAATATGGGTTAACTGTAAACTAGTCCCTATTTTTAGCCAGTCTGTAGTTTTGTTGTCTAAATTTAATCGTATCGAAGCTCTTGTAAACTTTGATCCCAGTGCTATACCTTCCTGATTAAATAAAGATCCGGACAATAAATACTGCGTTTTGTCATTACCGCCGCTTAAAGTTAGCATATGACTTACTACAGGAGCCTTTCTGAATAATTCATCCTGCCAGTTTGTACCCTCACCTAAATACTGTGGGTTAGCAAATTCCGCTCTTTCATCAAAGCCCCAAACTGCAGCCCTGTCGTTAATAAACGTGGCATATTCTCTTAAATTCATAGTTGGATATTGCTTAATCAGCTCTTGGTATCCGGTTGAAAATTCATAAGTGATTTTTGGAGCTCCTTCTTTTCCTCTTTTAGTTGTAATAACAATTACACCATTAGTGGCCTGAGAACCATAAATGGCTGTTGCTGATGCATCTTTTAATACATCTATAGACTGAATATCCGAAGGGTTAATTGTGGATAATGGGTTTGTACCATTTGCTCCACCATAACTTTGACCAATTATAACACCATCAATTACATATAAGGGAGAGCTGCCACCAAAAGAAGACAAACCTCGTATTTGTATATTAACTCCTCCTCCCGGTTGACCGGAAGTTTGCTGCACTACAACCCCGGCAACTTTACCCTGCAAAGCCTGATCAATTGTTGTGGGACGCGTTTTCATCATCTCTTCTCCCGATATCGAAGATATTGCTCCGGTAAGATCTTTCCTTTTTGCCTTACCATAGCCAATTACAACTACTTCGTCTAGTGCTTTTCGATCTTCTTTAAGGCTAATTTTTAAGTGATTGCCTGTAATTTTTATTTCCTGACTTATATAGCCCAGATAACTCACAACAAGAGTTTCTCCGACTTTAGCATTAATAGAAAATGAACCGTCAACATCGGTAGATACACCCGTTTTGGTTCCTTTGAGGCTAATAATGACACCGAAAATTGGTTTTTTATCTGGCTCATCTAATACAGTACCTGTAACTTTTATATCAGAATTTTGAGCTGATGCCAGGCTAAAAGAAAAAAGCAGAACCAGTAAGGTATATTTTTTTAAGAGTTTCTTTGCTTTTACAAAGCATTGAATTACATGCTTTTCATTCATAATTAAATTTGTTTGGTTAGTTAGTTAAAAGTGGTTATTTGTACATACAAAATGCATTAGACTGAAATAATCTCATTACTATTTCATTGGATACATTTTCGATCTATTAGGAACAAATTAACAATAATGAAAACCTAAACGACGGCTCGTTTTGTATCAAAAAACGGTATCAATTGTTGCAAAAATTATATTTACAATAAAAAATAACCTTTATTTATTACGTTTTAATATTTATTATGGTAATAAATTATCATTTTAACAACCAGGTACTTTTATATGAATTCTGGATAAAGACCTCTATTTAACATTAAATTCACACTCGATAATTCTTTGTAGTAAATACAAAATCATCTTATTTTTGAGGAAAGGGCAGTTATAAGGAATGTAGATTATTACAAACGAAGGATGCTTTTATTTGCTATCAGATTAGTCGTAGCGGTAGCTTTCGAGATATGTTTATCTATATGTGAATAAATCTCTCACAAAGGCGTAAAATAGCAAAGATTTGTCATTTCAGAGGATTCCACAAGTAACTCACGAGAATCTAATCTTTATCGGGTTTCTCATGAGATTTCTCCCAAGTAAATTGGATAGTCTCCTGCTTTAGCTGGAGGTCGAAGTAGAAAGTAAAAAAAATGGCTTTAGCCAAATTTCTGCAAAGATGTTTAAACTTGCAGCTTATTGGCGGCTAAAGCCTTAATCTAATGTAATAGAAGGATTAGCTCCTGAAAAAGATTTGGTTTATTATAGAAATCGAAATGAATATTGTGTTTTAACAGATTGCTTTTTTTATAAAAAATTATTTTAAGAATTTCCAATAATCAAAATACAGTATATCGGTTTTGGCTTTTCCTTTAAAAACAAAATACAAATCGTGAATTCCTGAAACTTTTTTAACATCAATTGTTTGCAATACCCATTTGTCATTGCCTTCGGTCATTGGTACATTTACGGTTCCTAGTAACTCCCCGTCTTTAGTATCCAATCGTATTTCCATTGAAACATTTTCACCGTGCGTTGTGCCAATTCTTGCAGTGAATTTTGAAGCGCCTTTTTTACCGAAATTAACCTCTCTTACTTTTGCAAAAGCGCCATTGTATTTTGCCGTAATAAAAACGCCAGCTTCATTATCTTTCATTGATTTCACCCCTTCCGACCAGGCAATGGTTTCTGCTTCAGTTTTGCTATAAGGATTTAATGGACTTAAACTTTGTTTAACACCTTCTGTCATATTCATTTGCACGACCGAACCATCTTTATTAAACTGGATTTCTTCTACACAAACTGAACGGGTAAAACCGCCGCCTCCGGGCAATGCACCATTGTGATAGAAAAGATAGGATTGCCCCTTAAAATCAATTACACCGGGATGATTGGTAAAAGAATTTCCTTGTGTAGGCATGACAATACCCTGATATTTCCAGGGACCTGTTATACTTTTACTGGTCGAATAACCAATATGTTCCGATATTGGCCCTGCGGCAAAAAATAAATAATACAGACTATTGCGTTTATACAGCCACGGCCCTTCCTCATAAGTAGTAGGTCTTTCATCATTTTTTTCTCCTTCGCGTTTTCCAAAAGATTCGAGAGTGTTGGGCATTTGTTTCACTTCGCCCGAAGTGGATATCATGTCTTTATTCAGTTTTACGTAATACAAGCCGGGATTTCCCCAATACAAATACGCCTGCCCATCCTTATCAATAAAGGGAGTGGGATCGATATCGTTCCAGGGATGATGATCGATAAGTTTCTTGCCAATAGGGTCTTTAAATGGACCATAAGGACTATCTGAAACCAAAACTCCTATATTTCCGCCATGCATGGGACAGTATAAATAAAATTTACCATTTCGTTCAATACACTGCACTGCCCAGGCACCATTATCCTGCTTTGCCCAACTAAAATCCTTTAGAGAAGCAACTGTTCCATTATCTGTCCAATTGACCATGTCGGTAGAGGTGTAAAGCGACCAATTGAGCATTTTAAAACCCTTGCCATCGGCGTTGGCATCGTCTTCATCATGGCTTGTATACAAATACACTGTGCCGTTATGTACCATTGGTGCCGGATCTGCCGTATAATTGGTTTGCACAATAGGATTTTGCGCTTCACCAATGGAACAATTTAAGATTGTTATAAGTGTCGCTATAAGTTTATAGGTATGTTTCATTTTAGTTATTTCGTTAATACAAATTCTCTGTTCGGTTGGATAGTTATTGATGGTTTATTTTAGTTTTTAATTCTAAACCAATCAAAATCAGCATAACCGCCTATTTCTTTTGTGGCATAATTAAACAAGCTAAAGCGATAGCCCATAAAATGCGGAATGGTATATTTCATTTTTAAAGGTCGACCTATCGGTTTCCAAACTTTTCCATCAAGACTGTAAAAGAAACTAGCTTCATCTTTCCCATTAAGAGTGTAAAGACTATCAGCTTCATCGTTCATACCCGTAAAATCGCAATCAATTCTGAAGTAAATTTGGTCTTGATCCAATGGAATTCGCTGTACTTCAACAGGCTTATCATTGTCAGTAATGATCATTACTATCGACTTTTGACCCCCGTCAATTTTAACCCCCACTGATCCATACTCTTTTTGGAAAGCTGATAATCCGGCAAAATCGCCCTCTTTCATTTTGGAAACATCCAGAGCGACAGAAGCTGAGCTGGTTGGACCAATAGTGCGTTGTGTAAGTGTGTTTCTTGCCTGAAGAAAATCAGTATCGATTCTTCCTGTTTTGAGACGCAGGAATCCTTTTCTTTCCGTTACAGACCACAGCGCATTATCCGGATTATGATTCCATTGCCATACTAAAGGCAGTGCCGCTTGTTCTTTTTTTCGGTTGAATTCATCAGAAGCAACCAAATCTGGAATCAAACCTTTACTGGCTGGCAACTCTAATGTTTGCGGGACTTTTCCGTTTTCTCCTAATACAGGCCAACCATCCTCCCACTTAACAGGAACGAGGTAAGGAACTCGGCCAACAGCAGCATAATCCCGGAAAAGATAAGAGAACCAACGTCCATCGGGAGTGTCTATCAATCCGCCCTGAGCAATTCCTCTATCCTGTAAGCCAACTTTTCCTTCCCAGGGACCGTTGATATTATCTGCCCTGTGTATAATTACAGTTCGCATTTCACCGTGTGGCGCGCAAATATTAAATAGATAATATTTCCCCTTTACTTTAAATAATTGAGATCCTTCAGCTCCAAGGCCTACTTCTTTTCCTGTTGGTGCGCTGGCATTTTCGATGAGCACTCTCTCCGGAACGTCTTGTTTAACTCCTGTCAGATCGTCATTTAATTCAACAATTTTCAGTCTGTCTGCGCCATAAATTAAATATACCTTGCCATCATCATCAAAAAATAAGGAATGGTCGTGGAAGGATGGTTTAAAAGAAACTCTTTTCCAGTTTCCTTTTTCTATATCCTTTGTTTTAAAAATATAAGTTTCACCTGGTATGTCATGTGCAAAAGTGGTTACATAATACATACCATTGTGGTAACGCAAACTACTTGCCCAAGAACCTCTGCTATAGATATTTTTTCCTTCTGTTAAATTTAACGCCGGCAAGTCTGCCAAAGTATCATAAGCATAGTGGATGATTTTCCAATTGACAAGATCTGTAGATTTCATAATGGGCACACCCGGATTCATGTGCATTGTTGTACTGCTCATATAATAAGTTGCACCAACCCTGATCATAGACATATCAGGCACATCAGCAAAAATTATTGGATTTTGGGCTTGCGCCAAAGTAACGGCATGAACAAGCAAAACAAGAAAGGCAAAAATGAGCCTGATTTTTTTTTTCATAGTATAAAAAAGAGTAAGTTGAGAATAGAAATTACTTGATTTTGCAAACAGGCTTCAGTAAATAAACAGCCAAAAACAATGAGTAATTTTTTTCTCATAATTTAAAAATTTGGTCAATAGTTAATAAAATGATTTCTTAACAAACAAAATAACAAGAAAACAAGGCTATACGACGTTTCCCTTTGTATCCCAAGAGTGCATCAATTGTATTAAATGAAAAACCTATACTGTCAAATGCATTTATAAATCAATTTGAAATTTTATGGAAGTATATCAATAAGATTTTGAAATAGTGTAATTCATTGACCTTTGTTTTCTTTACAAATTGAATAGTCGAAGTAGAAAGCAAAAGAATGGCTTTAGCCAAATTTCTGTAAAGATGTTTAAACTTACGCTTATTTGGCTAAAGCCTTCAATGTAATGTAATTTGGTTGACCTCCAGCTCAAGCAGGAGGCTATTCAAATTTTTAGGCATTTAATAATTTATCTCAACAGCTAACTATTGTTGTTGTTTATAAATGCGTAAATATTCAGAAGGTAAAAAACCAAATTCTTCCTTAAAGTACTTCGCAAATCTTTTCGGCGAATTAAATCCTACTTCATAAGCTATTTCTGCAATTTGCATTTGGCTTTTTTCGAGAAGCTGGCGTCCGCGTTTCAATCGTATCGTTCGAATAAATTCAATTGGACCTTTTCCGGTAATGGCAACCAATTTTTTGTATAAATGACCACGGCTTAGACCCAAAGCTATACTAAGTGATTCAACAGAAAACTCAATATCACTTATATGTTCTTCTACAATTTTAATAGCTTTTGCAATTAGCGCTTCATCCAATGAAGTAATTGTAATTTCTGAAGGAGAAACATCTAACTTCTGGCTAAACGAGACATGACTTTTCTCTGTCCATTCTACAAATTTTTGAATGCGTAATTTTAGCAAATTAAAATTAAAAGGTTTGGTTATATAATCATCTGCACCAAGTTCCAGACCTTCAACTATATGCTCTTCAGCAGTACGCGCTGTTAGTAGAATAACGGGGATATGAGACCAATGGATATTTGTTTTGATCTTTTTGCAAAGTTCTATTCCATTCATAACGGGCATCATTACATCGCTGACAATAATGGTCACATTAAACTTTTGCAGTAATTGCAATGCTTCTTCTCCATTATTAGCCGTTATTACGGTATAGGTATCTTCAAGATTATCTTTAATAAATTCACAAAAATCATTATTGTCATCTACAAATAATAGTATTTTTTTATTTGTAATCGCAAAAGCTTCTTCGTCTTGCTCAACAGTAAATTCTTCCAGAATATTTTCCGGTAAATTTTCTTCGTCCATATTTAAATCTTCCATTCTAATTGGAATCTGGAAAGTAAAAATACTACCCTGCGGAACATTATCTGTAACATTTACTGTTCCTCCATGAAGATTAATATATTCGGCTACAATATGCAATCCTATACCTGTTCCTGTTTTCTCCTCTTCTTGCTGAGCCTGATAAAAACGTTCAAAAATATGTTCTTTTTCTTTATTACTAATACCACGGCCCGTATCAGAAATGCTGACATAAACATTATCTCCGGCTTTTTTTATATGGATTTTTATGGTACCTCCGTCTAAAGTATATTTGAATGCATTTGAAAGTAAATTTGAAAATATTTTCTGAATCTTATCACGATCAAAGGACATTTCTAAACTTTCAATATCACTCAATAACAGCAAATTAATATTACGCTCTTCTGCATAAACACAAAATAAAAGGTAAATTTCATTAATAAAACGAACAAAATCGTCCGATTTTAAATTCAGTCTCTCGACTCCAACATCCAGTTTATGAAAATCAAGCAGTGAGTTTATTAATGTCATAAGCTGTTGTGCATTTTTATACATAACACTTATTTTTTTTCTCATACTTTCACTCGTTGCATCATTCAATAAAATCTGCAAAGGAGTAATAATGAGCGTTAGTGGTGTACGCAAATCATGACTAATATTGGTAAAAAACCTTAACTTGATCTCATTAATATGCATTTCTTTCTCATGATCCATCTGTATACGATGCTGCTCCAGTTTTATTTGGTGTTTTTCTTTTGTTTTACGAACAAAAAATATTAGTGCACCAATAATCAAAATAGCATATATAATAAAAGCCCAAATTGAAAAATAGAAAGGAGGCATTACATTAATAGATAATTCTGTCGGGACATTGCTCCAGACACCATCACTATTACGTGCTTTTATTAAAAGTTTGTAATTGCCTGTTGGAAGTGAAGATATTACTATTTTATTTTTTTGGGTTGGTATCCATTGTGTATTAAAACCTTTTATCTGATAAACATATTTCACCTTATCGGCATTCAGTAAATTTCCTGTAGTAAACTGTAAGGAAATAAGTTTATCATCATGCCTGAAATTTAACTCCGAAGTTAATTGCATTGAATGGTCGAGCAGCTTGCGACCATCGTAATAAGAGTCGACCTGAATAGTATTGTTGCCTACGGTCAATTCAGTAAAAATGACTTTTGATGTAGATTGATCTTTTTCATACATCTTATTTGGGTTCAAAACCGTATATCCTTCTACATTACCAAGGACAATATCATTATTTTGTAATTTGCAAAAAGCGCGGTCATTAAAATAATTATTGGCAAGGCCATCTTTGACGGAATAATTTTTACTTGAAAAAGTAAAATCTCCATTTGAGGTTGGCCTCACGGTAAGTATTGAAAGTCCGTTGCTTGTTGGTACCCAAATATTATTGAAATTATCTTCTGTTATGCCTTTAATTAAGTTGTCGCACAAACCACTCTCTTTGTTAAAAAAATAAAGGGTATCCTTTTTTTGATTCCAAATAGTCAGTCCATCGTTATTACCTAACCATAACAAACCGCGTTTATCTTTATAGACATTTGAAATTTGAACCTGAGGGAAATCTTGATTTCCTCTCTTATTGCCATGATATGAAATCTTTTTGTAATTGGTAATATCAATTACTAATAATCCACTTACAGTTCCAAAATACATTTTGTCACCACCATCATAAAACATATCCAGCGCATAGACAATATCATCAAATGGATTAATCACAGAATTAAAACTATCCGAGTCTTGTGGTAATACCTGGATTTTTCCACCCAGTGGTCCTATCCATATATTTCCGTAGCGGTCTTCTTTTAAATTCCAAATACTATTATAGGTTAATTTGCTGTTCTTTGTTGTATACTGGGTCATTTTGCCATTTTCATAACAAAAAAGTCCTTTTTGATAGGTACCAATCCAAACACGATTCTTCCTGTCTTCCAAAATTGATATTATGGCAATGTCCGGAACCGGGAGTTTTCTGACCGCTTCTGATTTTTTATCTTTTATATATAATCCGTTTCCATCTGTTCCTAACCATATATTCCCCTGATGATCTTCCATTATAGACATTATATCGGAACATTGGTGATGTCTGAAATTGATAAAATTCCGAAAACTTTCATGACAATAGGATAATCCCTTTTTAGTATATCCAACCCAAATAGTCTCGTTGTTGTCTTTGTAAAGACACTTTACAGTATTCGATGACAGACCTGTCTCGACCCATGGATCAGATACGAGATTTTCAAACCGATCTTTTCCTTTGTCATAAATAAACAATCCTTTGTGGTCTGTTCCTACCCAGATCTGTCCCGGTTGGTTTTCGATAATACTGGTGATATGATTGGCCTGAGTTCTTAATCCCGAAGCCAATTCAAATCGCTTCCAGGGTTCAGCTGCATTCTTTTTGTAAAAGACCTGTTCGCTTTTATCCGAACAAATCCACAAACCTTTATTGCTGTCTGTATAAATTATATTGAGAGCGCTAATAGCATTTTGTTTAATATTGTCCGGTAATTCTATAAATGTCACAACCCCTGATTTTTTGTTCACCTTAAAACAAACCCCTGAATCATACCGAATTGCGTACAGGAATTCACCGCTATCTGCAATAGAAAGTTCACCTTCTAAAGTTGTTTTTAATTGGAATACATCCGTTTTCTTTTTCCTGAAATCGTGAAAAAATATTTTCTTTTTGTTTATCACCCATAGATTACGGTTTTTATCGACAAAAACTTTAGGATTAAAATCTGTCTCTATACCCAGATTAAGCAACAATAATTTTGGGTCTGAAAAGGAATCTTTATCTCTTTTATAAACCATATAAGAATATCCAAAGTCTATCCAGATATTACCGAGACCATCTTCCTGTAATTCAAGTATATCGTTTGATGACAATGCATTAGATACACCTGAATGCATTTTGTAAACCTTAAATTCATATCCGTCATATCTGTTTAATCCAGACTCAGTACCAATCCAAAGAAAACCGTAACTATCTCTTAAAAAAGATTTTACATTATTATTAGAAAGACCTTGCGTTGTTTCTAAATGATGAAAAACATAGGACTGCTGCCCTATAATATTTTGGAAAGAAACGATCCAAAATAGTACGAGTAGAGGTATGCAGATTTGTCTTATATTTTTTTTCATATTAAAATGGTCAAAGAGGAAATACAGTAAACGGCTAATTTTTAGGTTAATTAGTGTACATTTATTAAATCAATAAAACTCCTTTTAAAATAAAAAATATTTTATAAGGAGTGCTTTATCTAGATTTATTTAATGGAATTCGATTCATAAGAAAGCTCTTCTTTTATAATTTTATCAAAGGTAAACTCCCATATTTCTTTTTGTTTAGATTTCTTTTGACTAGTCGCTAACATTCAAATATAGCAAAAGTTTTATTCAATCTATCTCAAGCTTATTCCCAGAGGTAACAGGTAGTCTCTTTTACTTGCTGGCTGGTTTATTTTCCTTCCAGAACCACAACAGAAAAAGGCGGAATTGTTACTTCTAATTTATCTGCTTTTATTGAAAATTTATTAAAAATAACCGGAACTATTTTGTTTGGATCCTCAAAAGTATTGTAGTCCTGAACCTTTGATGAAGACAATACGTATCCTTTAATATCTTTGATCCCCAGTTCTTTTAAATCTATTCTAATTTTATTTTCATTTTTTAAATCAATATTCACAATTGAAATATGAGTTAAATTGGCTTTATCTTTTGAGGCTGAAATAGAAACAGCCGGTAATTCTTTTTTATCAAAAATGTATTTTGGCGACTCTATTTTTAAAGGAATTAGTTGAGCATCCTGATGTACATTATACATTTTCATTACGTGATAAGTGGGAGTAAGCAGCATTTTTTCTTTATTAGTCAGGATAACAGCCTGTAAAACATTGACTATTTGAGCCAAATTTGCTCCTCTTACCCTATCAGCATGATTATTAAATGTATTCAATGTTACGCCTGCAATCATCGCATCCCGCATTGTATTTTGCTGATATAAAATACCTCCGTCGTTCCCTCCGTCGCTATCAAACCATCCTCCCCACTCGTCTACTATCAAAGCAATTTTCTTTTCCGGATCGTATTTGTCCATGATAGCGGAATGCTTTTGAACCAGTTCTTCCATTTTAAGAGCTGAATGCATTGTTTCAAAATACTGACTTTCATCAAATTTGATCGATGATCCTTTCTTTTCCCAATTTATAACCGAATACCAGTGTAAAGCAACCGCTTCTATTAATCCCTTTGGAATATCGCGCATTAAAACTTCTGTCCAGTGATAATCCTCTCCATTAGCACCAGAGGCTATCCTGAATGGCTTGGCGGCACCATTTGCATCGGGCATAAAAGTGGCAAATTGTCGATATAAATTAGAATAATATTCTGCTGTCATGTTTCCGCCACATCCCCACATTTCATTACCTACTCCCCAAAAAGTAACTTTCCACGGTTTTTCTCTGTTGTTTTTCTTTCTTAAATCAGACATCGGAGTACCTGATTCGTAATTTACATACTGAATCCATTCTTCTAATTCACGAGGAGAACCGCTCCCCACGTTTCCGGCCAAATAAGGCTCTGCCCCAAGAACTTCGCACATATCCAAAAAATCATGGGTACCAAAACTATTGTCTTCAACAGTTCCTCCCCACCAACGATTTACAATACTTGGTCGGTCTTTTTTGGGTCCAATTCCGTCTTTCCAGTGATAGGTATCGGCAAAACATCCACCAGGCCAGCGAAGATTAGGTACTTTTAGCTCTTTTAATGCCTTAATTATATCATTACGAACTCCTTTTGTATTTGAGATATTACTGTTTTCTCCAACAAAAAGACCACCATATACACATCTTCCCAGATGCTCTGCAAAATGACCGTAAATATGTTTATTAATAATGGTTTTATTTTCTGTTTTCTCAATTGTAATTTCCGTAACCTTGTTTTGCGAATTAACATTTTGAAAAATTACAGCAATACAGGTTAGTAAAAAGAGTTTCTTCATTTTTTAGGTTGTTTTTTAATAGGATAGAATTATTATTTTAAAATGCAGATTTAATCTCTATCTCGGGTATGCTTACTTATTTTGAACTGCGCTTAAACAGTATTATAAAAGAAGTAGATTTACAGAAAAGCGTTATTTAGTAATCTTGATAAACTAATATTAAAATGAAAGTCGATCATTTTTTAATAGATTATTTTATTTCAAAGATTAAAAAAACATCCCTCTATCTGTTTACCGTGTATAAAAATTGTATTTGCAAACCTCATTAAAAATTTCATTACTTCATGGTATTCTTTTGTATCAAAGAACTATCTCTTTTGTTGCAATTACCTATTTAAAAGAGTTGTATTAGATATCAGCTGCAAAAATCAGGGCTATTTATTGGAATATTTCCTACTCTTCAAATGTTCTTTTTTTAAAGATAAAATCTTCAATAAAAAAATATGAAGAAACTAATTAAAAAAGCCTCTAAAAATGCAAAAACATTTTTAGAGGCTTTGAACTTTTCTGCTTGACTTCACCGATATGCAGATTAAATATTAAAGGCGAAAATCGAAAAACAATTTATTTTATATAATTTGGAGAAACACATTTATGCCAATAATCTACAATATTTTTTATCAGGTTTTTCATTTCTGTAAAATCGGAAGGCTTTATAAAAAAACCCTGTACAGATTTTGAATAAGCTTCAACAACATGCTGCTGTTCGGCACCAGTACTAAAAAATAAATATGGAATCGATTTCATTCTCAAATCTTCGTTTTCGTGAACTTTTGAACGTAGCTCTATTCCGTTTAATTTTGGCATATTAATGTCTGAGAAAATAATAAAGGGCTCAACCGCCGTTGCAGTTAAATAATCAAGTGCCAATTCTCCATCACCAAAAAAAATGATTTCGTTCTTATAATTAAGTTCCTTAAATACCAACCCCAGAATTTCCTGGTCATCCTGGTCATCTTCTATAATAATTATTGGTCCGCCTTTATTCATAAATTCATTTATATTTATTTGTGAGAAAGGTACTTAATTTAACTATACATTCATCTTGGAATAAAAAGAATAACTATTTAATTAAAATAGCCGTTAAGGTGCATCGTTTATTACATTTTATTTTACGGTACTTACTTTATCCTATAAATAATGGAAATAAGTAAGTGTTAAATCACTTAATTTCGCTATATTCGTTTATAATCCTAAAATTATTTTAGGTATCTGTTCTAATAATTACTAAAATATAGGTGCTTTTCCAGCAAATTATTGCCATTATTTTTCTAAATATAACTTCGCTTTATATGAATATCCAAGAAAAAAATGACAAAAAGGAAACAGTCCTTTTCTCAGATCAAATAGCTTTTCATGAAAAAGAAAACGATCAAAACACTTCCTTTGAAAATAACAAAAATCTAACAGTAGAAATCCAAAATCTTAAGGAACTGCTAAAAGCAAAAGAACAGCAGCTAAACAATCATGTTAATGCTATTGATACATCAAATGCATCAATAGAGTTTGATCTTGACGGTAAGATTCTTAGTGTAAATAAAAAATTTCTGGAAATTATGGGTTACAATGAAGTCGACCTGTTAGGAAAACATCATCGTCTTTTAGTTGATCCTGCATATTCACAATCCAATGCCTATCAATTGTTCTGGAGCAACCTAAAAAAAGGGATTTATCAAAAAGATGAATTCATCAGGGTGGCCAAAGACGGAAAGTTAATATGGCTTTTAGGAAGTTACAATCCCATCCTGGATATTTTGGGTAAGCCTTATAAAATTTTAAAATTAGCTACAGACATTACTCTTTCGAAAAACCAATTTTTACAGCTGGCGGTACAGGCACAGGAAAAGGAAAAACGCGCCTCTGAATTGGCTGTCGCTAATAAAGAACTTGCTTTTCAGAATGAAGAAAAAGAAAAACGTGCCGCTGAACTGGTAATTGCCAATAAAGAATTAAAATTTCAAAACGAACAAAAAGAACAAAGAGCAAAGGAATTAATTGTAGCCAATAAAGAACTTGCCGTACAAAGCAAAGAAAAAGAAAAACGTGCCGCTGAATTGATCATTGCAAATAAAAAACTGGCTGCAGAAAATATTCTGAAGGAAAAAAGAAAGGTTGAAAAGCAACAGCGTGCAGCCGAATTGATTGTAAAAAACAGAGAACTTGCTTATCAGGAAAAACGAAGCAAAGAACTAACCCTTGCATACGATGAGCTTAAAAAAGCCCAGGAAGAACTGGAATCCTTCTCTTATTCTGTTTCTCATGATCTTCGGGCTCCTATACGTGCCATTAATGGTTATACCCAAATTTTAATAGAAGACCATATTGATTTAATTGATGAAGATGGGAAAAACATGTTTAATGCCATAATTAAAAACTCCAATAAAATGGGAGTACTAATAGATGACTTACTGGCATTTAGTAAATTAGGACGTAAACAGGTATCTTCTACCAATATAAATATGACAGCATTAGTAAACGGAGTTATTAGCGACATAGCGATAGAAAAAGACGAAAACAATCCAATATTTGAACTTGATGAACTTGCTCCTTCAAATGGTGATCCCTCACTTATTAAACAGGTATGGGTAAACTTAATTTCAAATGCAATAAAATATTCAAAACATAAACCTGAAACCCGTATTAAAATAACTTCAACATCAAAAAACAATAAAATTATCTATAGCATACAGGATTGGGGCGCTGGCTTTGATATGGAATATTACGATAAATTGTTTGGTGTTTTTCAACGCCTTCATTCACAGGAAGAATTTTCCGGAACGGGAATTGGCCTGGCAATTGTACAAAAAATAGTAAACCGTCACCACGGAACTGTTTGGGCCGAATCAAAACTAGACGCAGGCGCTAAATTTTATTTTAGCCTGCCTGATATTAAAAATTAAAAAATATAAAAATGAATTACGACGATATTGAAATTTTATTTGCTGAAGACAGCATGGAAGATGCTTTGTTAACAATACGCGCATTAAATAAAAGTGGTTTTACAAACAAACTACTGCATGTGAAGGATGGAGCTGAAGCGCTCGATTTTTTATACTGCAGAAATATTTATTCGGAAAGGAATCCAAAAGCATATCCAAAACTTCTTCTTTTAGACTTAAAAATGCCAAAAATGTCAGGAATGCAGGTATTGGAAAAAGTAAAAAGTGATGATAATCTTAAATCAATTCCGGTGGTTATACTAACCTCATCACAGGAAGATCCTGATATAGCAAAATGCTACAGCCTTGGTGCCAACAGTTATATAGTAAAGCCTGTTGACAGCAATAATTTTTTTAATGCCATAAAAGAAATGGGAATGTACTGGATGATTCTTAGCCAGCCTGCAACATAAATTTAAAGCAAACGATTTAATCTAAAATTATGATTCCATATCACATAAAAGAAGATATTAAAATATTGATATTAGAGGATAATACCGCTGATGCGGATTTACTTGTACGTCATTTAACAAAATCAGGATTATCGTTTGTTTCAAAAATCGTTGAATCAAGAATATCATTTGAAGATTCCCTTGAAAACTTTTTACCCGATATTATATTATCAGACTATTCTCTTCCGTCATTTGATGCTGTTTCTGCCTTTAAAATTATAAAAGACAAAAACCTCAATATTCCTTTTATAATAATTTCCGGCACCATTGGAGAAGAAAATGCTGTAATGCTGATAAAAGAAGGTGTAACAGATTATGTCTCTAAAAATAATTTTTCATCCTTACTGCAAAAGATAAGCCGTGCGCTTAAAGAAGCTGAGGAATTAATTGAAAAAGAAGACCTGCTGCAGAAACTAAAAATTCAGACTGCTGCATTACTATTGGTCAATCAGGAATTGGAATTTCAAAATGCTGAGAAAGAAAAAAGGGCTATTGAACTGCTCAATGCAAATAAGGAACTGCTTGCTTTCAATTTTATTTCAAGTCATGACCTTCAGGAACCGCTTCGAAAAATTCAGATTTTCATTTCAATATTGATGGAAAAAGAAATGAATAACATTACAGACGACGGAAAAAACAATTTGAAACGCATGCATGTCGCGGCAACCAGAATGAGACAGCTTATTGAGGATTTGATGGACTTTTCAAGAGTCAGCACTACCGATCATCATTATGAAATGAGCGATTTACAGGATATTATTGAAGATGTAAAATCAGAGCTTACGGATATAATTCAGCAAAAAAAGGCGGTTTTTAATATAAACGGATTAATGCCGGTAAACGTAATAACTTTTCAATTTCGCCAGCTTATTTATAATTTAATGAGCAACTCGCTAAAATTCTCAATACCAGATATTCCACCTCAAATTACCATACAATCCAGTATTCTGAAAAATGAAGATTTCAGACTTCTTAATCTGCCGCACAGCCCGCAGATATGCGATTACTGGCACCTGAATTTTCGGGATAATGGAATTGGTTTTGAAGCCGAATACAACGAAAATATTTTTGTTATATTTCAAAGGCTTCATCATAGCGAGGATTATTTAGGAACAGGAATTGGTTTGGCTATCGTCAAAAAAATTGTAGAGAATCATAACGGAATTATATTTGCTGATGGAAATTTAAACAAAGGGGTTAGTTTTAATATCTATATCCCGGTCGCTGAAAGTTTTGATCAAAGTTCTGGAGCATTAAAACACACTCAAAAAGAATTGCATTACACTTTATGATATATTAAATATAATAGAACATTTAAGGATTATTTTTTCAAGGCTTTATTTATCACATATTTAAATCTTAAATAAAGCAAAACAGAGGATGTTAACAAGCCTAAACTTAAACCATACCAAATTCCCTGAATTCCAATATTGAAATAAATACCCAGAATGTAACACGACGGTAAACCAATTATCCAATAAGCAATAAAAGTGATAAAAGTTGGAATATTGACATCGCCCATTCCTCTCAAAGTTCCTAATCCTACGACCTGAGTACCATCAAACAGCTGAAATATTCCGGCAATTAACAATAATTGTGCAGCTATTGCTACCACATTTACATCACTTGTGATTAAAAAAGGCAAATATTGATTGAAAAGCGTAAAAATAACGGCAAAGAAAAGCATGAATATAATCACCAAATGATAAGAAGCATGCGCAAATTTCTGAAGCCTCATATAGTTTTGATTTCCGAAACTATTTCCAATTTTAATGGTTGCTGCAGAGGCAATTCCTCCCGCCATCATGTAAGTCATTGCTGCAAGTGTTATAGCAGTTTGATGAGCAGCCTGCTCTGTTGCGCCTAATTGACCTGCAATTAAAGCTGCAGCTGCAAACGCTCCTATTTCAAATACATATTGCATGGCAACCGGCAATCCAATTTTTACTACCGCAAGGATTTTGGAAAAATTGATATACTTTGCAGAAAAATGCAGCATGTACTCTTTAAAATTATGTGATTTGAATACGTACCACGCCATTACCACCATCATTAAAACCCTATCGACTAAAGTTGCAACTCCTACTCCTTTAACTCCCATTGGTTCAATACCCAACATTCCTTTTACCAGAATAACTGCGATAACAACGTTAATCAAATTTCCCCAAATAGTAATGTTCATGGCTTGTTTCGTAAAACCAAGTCCTTCTGCAAATTGCTTAAATGTCTGAAAAATCATTAAAGGAAAAATCGATAAACTTAAAATAAGTAAATAAGGTTTTGCTGTTTCTACAACATTCGGATCCTGATTGGCATGCTGCATGGCAAACATGGAGCCAAAATAGACAACGATAAAAAGCAAGATTGCAGCAATTATATTAAGCCACAAACTGTTGGAAAGAAGTTTAGCACATTCCTTAAAGTTCGATTTCCCGTTTTCCTGTGCAATTAAAGGCGTTAACCCATAGGCAATTCCTAAGCCAATAACTAAAATCACCATAAAAACAGAATGCACCAACGAAACTGCTGCCAGCGATATGGTTCCTGCATAATGGCCTATAATAATGGTATCTACGGTTTGTACCAAAGTATGCCCCAATTGTGAAATAACAACAGGTCCTGCCAACGCAATGGTACTTTGATAATATATTTTATTTGATTTGTATTTTTTCAACATAATAATTCACTATTCCAGGCAAAAGCAAAATTTCATTTTATTAATTATTACTGCAAATCTACAACTCAATTAGGTCATTTAAACTCCTGCGAATGTTAATTTCATTTATTGAAATTCTAAATAAAAAAATGAGCAGTAATTTGCTACAGCTCATTTAATAATGTGATTTGTATTTTATTCTAGTCAATATCATATTCAAATAGCATCAATCTTCTGATGATCAGATTCATGGAAGGCGAATTTTGGGAAAAATCATAAAATTAAAAGCACAACTTAAATTTAAGAGGCTGTTTCAAAGTAGGGAAACAGTCTCTTTTCTTGTTTTATATAAAATTCAAAACATAATAAACGGAAATGCCGAACACCGTTTTACAAAGTAGGCAGATTTTAATTTAAAATAAAGAAATGGAGAATCAACTTAAATCAATAGTAATGCTATGCGCAGCTGTGCTTTTGGTTTCTTGCAACAACGCAACAAAAACGAAAGAATCAAATTTAATTTCTAATCCGGCAGAAGATATAAAACCTGTAATTTCTCATGTAATGACCAAAGAAGAGCAAACCAGACTTACGCCTGATGCTATTTTACAGGAATTTATAGAAGGAAATAAACGTTTTCAAAGTGGTACAACAACTGTGCGTGATCACAGTAAACAAGCAAGAAAATCGGCACCAGGTCAGTACCCAAAAGCAGTTATTTTAAGTTGTGTAGACAGTCGTGTTCCTGTTGAAGATGTTTTTGACCAAGGGTTAGGAGATATTTTTGTTGGACGTGTAGCAGGAAATTTCGTAAACGAAGATTTATTAGGCAGCATGGAATTTGCCTGTAAAGTTTCGGGTGCAAAATTGGTTTTAGTAATGGGACACCAGCATTGTGGAGCCATAAAAGGCGCAATTGATGATGTAAAATTGGGTAACATTACAGCTATGCTTTCAAAAATAAAACCGGCTGTAGCAATAAGTCAGGATTTTAATGGTGAAAAAACGTCTAAAAATGATAAATTTGTAAAACACGTTTCAGAAAACAATGTGATTTATACTATCGATCAAATTCGTAAAAAGAGTCCTATTCTTAAAGAAATGGAAGATAAAGGTGAAATTAAAATTGTTGGCGTGTTTTATAATTTAACAGACGGAACACTTGAATTTTTAAAATAATGAACATTAAGAATTATTTATGGACCATCCTTTTCGTTGGTGGTTTACAATCGGCAATTGGCCAAAACAATCGCATACATACCGATAACAATATTGGATGGTATAATTTTTTCGGAACATTTAAAATATCCGAAAAATTTGGAATACATACCGAATACCAATGGCGTAGAAATGAATTTATTACAGAATGGCAGCAAAGTTTATTGCGCGTTGGAATAAATTATAACTTAAACTCAAGAGTATTATTTCGAGTTGGGTATGGCTGGATAGAAACTTATCCGTATGGCGAAATCCCGATAAATGGAATGGGCAGGGATTTTACCGAACACCGAATTTTTGAGATGATACAGCTTGGTCATAAAGAAGGAATTGTTGATTTTTCGCATCGATTTATGCTGGAACAAAGATTCGTAGGCCGTTACAGTTCATTAGCAGAAACAACCGAAGACGAATTTCCGTTATTAAACAGAATCAGATATATGATAAGAGTTCAGGTTCCTTTAAAAGGGAAAGAAATAAAGGACAAAACACCTTATTTGGCTTTCTACGATGAAATTTTTATTGGTTTTGGAAAAAATGTAAATGTCAATGTGTTTGACCAAAACAGAATCGGAATTTTATTAGGTTACCGATTTAATAAAAATGTACGAATTGAGGGAGGTTATCTTAATCAAACCGTACAATTGGGTAGACAAATAAACGGACAAAACGTTTTTCAAAACAACAATGGATTTATATTGAATACCAATTTAAATTTTGACCTGACCAAAACAAATAAAACTGTTGAGTAGAACTTATTAAAAATCCCATAAAAAAGCTGAAAAGTATTCCTTTTCAGCTTTTTTATTTTCTATATCTTTAAGAATTACTTCTGAATCGAAATATTCATCTGTTTTTTTCATAATTATCGAAAAAACACTATCAAATAACGATATATCATAAACATATTTAACTAACTTCACATAAAAGTACTAAAAATCAATACTTTAAAAATACGGCAGACTTTTTGGCAATAAAACTTAAGTTTATGAACCAAAAAAGTAATTGATCAATAGCTGTATATCTACACGTTCAATTGTATCACACCATTTTAAATTAAATACTGTTAATTATGCAAAACGACATTTATCAAATTAAAAGGCTGTTAACTTCTAAAAACAAGACTTTTTCTTATTACAGTCTTGCCGAAATGGAAAACCAGGGATTTAATATTAAAAAAATGCCATTTTCTATTCGGATTCTTTTAGAAAATGTACTACGAAATTATGATGATTTTGCCATCACAAAAGAAAACATCGAAACCCTGCTGAACTGGAAACCAGAAGCTTCTGATAAAGATATTCCCTTTAAACCTGCGCGTGTACTTATGCAGGATTTTACGGGAGTTCCGGCTGTTGTAGATATTGCCTCTCTAAGGGCTGAAGCACAGCGCAGAGGGAAAAATCCCGATATGATAAATCCATTGATTCCTGTAGACCTGGTTATCGATCATTCTGTACAGGTTGATTATTTTGGAACGGAATATTCCTATTTAAGTAATATGGAAGAAGAATACAAGCGTAATTCTGAACGTTATGAATTCTTAAAATGGGCCCAGCAGTCCTTTAGTAATTTTAGTGTTGTTCCTCCGGGTATGGGAATCTGCCATCAGGTTAATTTAGAATATTTATCTAAAGGTGTGATTGAAAGAAACGGAGAAATTTTTCCGGATACATTGGTTGGAACCGACAGTCATACGCCCATGGTAAACGGAATAGGTGTAATCGCATGGGGTGTTGGAGGTATCGAAGCCGAGGCCGCTATTTTAGGACAGCCTATTTATTTTATTATGCCGGAGGTGATCGGACTTAAGCTTACGGGGAAAATTCCGCTTGGTTCAACAGCCACAGATATGGTACTTACTATTGCAGAGCTACTTCGAAAATATGGTGTTGTCGGTAAATTTGTAGAAGTATTTGGTCCAGGACTTGACAGTTTAAGTGTTCCTGATCGCGCTACTATTGGTAACATGTCTCCTGAATTTGGCTGTACTGTTACCTACTTTCCTATTGATGAAAAAACATTGGAATATATGCGCCTAAGCAACCGTTCTGAAGATCAGATTGATTTGGTCGAAGAATATTGTAAAGCTAATTTATTGTGGAGAACAGGCGATGAATCTATAACCTACACCGACATTCTTGAACTTGATTTATCTACTATAGAACCCACTATTGCGGGACCAAAAAGACCTCAGGATAAAATTTTGCTTAAGAATTTACAGCCTTCTCTTGTAGATATGCTCGACAAAAGCTTTGGAAGAAAAAGTCTTCCCCAAAAACAAGTTGTTCGTTGGTCGGGCGAAGGAGGTTCGCAGCCAATACAGGGAGATGCCGTAATTTCCGAGAATGCAAAAATTGAAGAAAAAGTGGAAGATGGTATAAAAAGCGTTGCCGTAACTTTAGGCAATGAACAATTTATGCTCTCTGATGGCGCAGTTGCTATTGCTGCTATTACATCATGTACCAACACTTCCAATCCTTATGTAATGATTGGTGCGGGACTTGTTGCCAAAAAAGCCAGAGAAAGAGGGCTTAGCGTAAAGCCGTGGGTAAAAACTTCACTTGCACCGGGCTCAAAAGTAGTAACCGACTATCTCGCCAAAGCAGATTTATTGGGAGATCTTGAAGCTTTAAAATTTCACGTTGTGGGCTACGGATGTACTTCCTGCATTGGTAATTCCGGTCCTTTGCCTGCTCATATTGCCAAAGCTATTGAAGATCATGACCTTGTTTTGGCATCTGTTTTATCTGGTAATCGAAATTTTGAGGCGAGAATTCATCCTCAGATTAAAATGAATTTTTTAATGTCGCCCATGCTTGTGGTCGTTTTTGCACTTGCCGGTAAAGTAGATATTGACTTAATGAATGAACCTGTAAGTTTTGATCCAAATCAGCTGCCTGTTTACCTCAAAGATATCTGGCCAACAGATGATGAAATCAATCAGGTTTTAAGCGATGTTTTATCTCCTAAACAATTTGCTAAAAGTTATGAAACTATTTTTGACGGAAACGAAACATGGCAAAAATTAAAAATACCGGAACAAAAAATATATGCCTGGGATGATCAGTCTACTTACATTAAGGAAGCTCCATTTTTTAAAAATCTTACTGAATTCCCAAAAGAATTACAAGATATTGAAAATGCCCGTACTTTACTGGTTCTTGGAGACAGTATTACCACAGACCACATTTCTCCTGCAGGTTCTTTTAATGAAAATTCTGCCGCCGGGAAATATTTATTAGGCAGAAATGTTGAAAAAGCTGATTTCAATTCATATGGTTCACGTCGTGGCCATGATGAAGTTATGGTTAGAGGAACCTTTGCCAATGTGCGTATTAAAAATGCTTTGGCAGATAAAGAAGGCGGGTATACTAAATATCTTCCAACAGGTGAAGAAATGAGTGTTTATGATGCCTCGATACAATATAAAGCCGCTAATACTCCGTTAATTATCCTTGCAGGAAAAGAATACGGCAGCGGATCATCAAGAGACTGGGCCGCAAAAGGAACTTTTTTATTGGGGGTAAAAGCTGTACTTGCTGAAAGCTACGAACGTATTCACCGAAGTAATTTGGTTGGTATGGGTGTATTGCCTTTACAATATAAAGATGGAGAAAATGCTTCAAGTCTTGGACTTACCGGAACTGAAACTTTTTCTATATCCGGAATCGCACAGGATATAAAACCTTTAAAAGAGCTACAAGTAGCTGCTGTGAAGGAAAATGGGGAAGTTATCCATTTTAATGTTATTGCCAGACTGGATTCAAAAATTGAAATTGAATATTACAGAAACGATGGAATATTACAATATGTCTTAAGACAATTTCTTCAAACAGCAGAATAGATTTATATTTTCGAATTGAAATTAGTATAAGTAATTAAAAATAAAAGGCTGCAATAAATTGCAGCCTTTGTTATATAAACAACTAATGTAGTTTGTCCTTAAATTCTAAAATATATAATCTGTACTTAAAAAATTAGAATCATGATCTCTTATAATAGAATTAAATAATTTTTTATTTGCATCTGTAGATTTAGTCGCCACTAGGGAACGTATTGAAAAAGATCGCAAAGCATCAGAAATGGATAAAGTTCCTTCGGCACTGTCTTTTCTTCCTGTAAAAGGAAATACATCTGGTCCACGTTGTGAAAGACAATTAATATTAACGCGGCTTACCAAATTAACAAACGGATCAATAAGGCTTGAAACTTCTTTTGGGTCTTCGCTAAAAATACTAACCTGCATACCATGCGAAGCATTAATCTGATAGTCTATTGGTTCGTCTATAGAATCAAAAGGTACAACCGGAATTATAGGTCCAAATTGCTCTTCATGATACAATTTCATTTTATCATTTACAGGATATACAACAGCAGGAAAAACTAATGAATGATTAGAATAACCGCCATTCTCATTTATGATTTTTGCTCCGTTTGCCAGAGCATCGTCTAAACAAGTTTTAAGATAAGCCGGTTTGTCAAATTCAGGAAGTGGTGTTATTTTAACGTCTTTTTCCCACGGAAGTCCCGGTTTAAGAGCTGCTACAGCATCGCTTAATTTTTTAACAAACTCATCTGCTATTTCTTTTTGTACAAAAATTAGTTTTAATGCCGTACAACGTTGTCCGTTAAATGATAACGATCCTAAAAGGCATTCACTTACTGCCACGTCAATATCGGCGTGTTTGGTTACAATTGCTGCATTTTTGGCGTCAAGACTTAAAATAGATCTTAGTCTGTTTGCTTTTGGATGCAATTTCTTTAAACCATTTGCAACATTACTCGAACCAATAAAAGCCAATACATTGACTTTACCACTCTCCATTAACGGAGAAATGATTTCAGCTCCTCTTCCGTAAAGCGTATTTACCGTTCCCGGAGGAAATGCTTCTTTAAAAGCATTAAGCAAAGGATAATGTGCTAAAACTCCATGTTTAGGTAATTTAAACAAAATAGTATTTCCCATTATAAGAGCGGGAATCAAAGTGGTGAAAATTTCATTAAGAGGATAATTAAATGGTCCCATACTTAGAACAACTCCCAATGAAGATCTGCGAATTTGAGCCAGAACGCCTTCCGCTTCTTCAAATCTTGATGATTGTCTGTCCAGATCTTTTAGTGCATCGATAGTAGCATTTATATATTCTACTGTTCTGTCAAATTCCTTTGTTGAATCCGGAAGGCTTTTTCCGATTTCCCACATCAATAATTTAATAACTAACTCACGTTGTTGGATCATTAGGTATACAAATTTCTGCATACATTTAATTCTGTCTTCAACACTCATAGTTGGCCAGACTCCTTGTCCGTTATCATAAGCCGCAACTGCTGCATCCAGAGAAACTAAAGCTTCTTTGGCAGAAGTATGCGGAATTGTTCCTACCAACTTGCGCTTAAGTCCATCGGGACCAGGAATAAAAACCGGTGAAAAAACTTCGGTAACTTCACCATTCCAAGGAACTAATTTCCCGTCTAATAAATATTCACGCTGATGAATTTCAGAAATCTGATATTCCTGAGGAATTAAGTTTTCCTCCACAAACAGACTGTCAATAGCAGTCTGGGACGCTTTTAAATTTTCCATATTCAATAAATTATTTTGTAATCAGGCTTTTCAATAAAAATGTACTACTAATTTAAGATATTTAATTCTTTAACAATCATAAGATCAGGATTATTAAACAAGCATTCTAACTTTATTTATT
Organism: Flavobacterium sp. MEB061; assembly: GCF_000834715.1. NCBI lineage: Bacteria > Pseudomonadati > Bacteroidota > Flavobacteriia > Flavobacteriales > Flavobacteriaceae > Flavobacterium > Flavobacterium sp. MEB061. The sequence continues at coordinate 248,201 of NZ_JXQR01000002.1, forward strand.
CGACAATTTTGATTCGAGTTCTTTTATCTTATTTTCTAGGTTTTTAATGTATTCTCTTTGTGGCAGTAAAGCTTCTTCTATCTCTTCTGTTGTATAACGAGGTGTTATATGCTGTGGACAATTCCAGTCGTATGCCTGAATTTCAAAAATCATCATTCTTTCTGGTTTAAATTTGTAATCTGCTGGTTTCAAAAGATTATATAATTCTTCATTTTCTTTTAAATCAACAATTTTTGCGTGTGCATAAATCTTTAGCCTTGCTCTTTGTGGATATGATAGCAGTATTAAAGCTACATTTTCATTTTTAGAAATATTACCTGTCGAAATATATTGTCTGTTTCCTACAAAATCTACAATGCCAATGGTTTTATTATCTATCACCTTAATAAATCCTGCCGGCCCGCCACGGTGTTGGATGTATGGATATTCATTTTCACCAAAACTAGCCATATAAAAACTATCCCTATCACCAATAAAATTAATTTCGTTATCTGTAAGTCCATCAACAACCGACATTTTTTCCATACGGTCATAAGTACTTCTGCTTCCAACTTCTTCCTGTATTTTTTTTATGGCATCTGTAAATGCTAATTGTGAGTAGTTCATGTTTTGATGATTTTAGTTTTTCTAACTATTGTAAAAAGTATAATTTTAAGGATCATCAACGCTATTATTTTGAATGTAAAAATGTCCTTTAAATTACTATATAAATTTAATTGATTTCTTTATATAACTTTTCTTTTACGATCAGTAATATCTATGATCCAATGAATATCTTCCTGCCTCCATAAAAAAACGAACCCTAGCGAGGAAGAAAAATACCCAAAATAGCTTCCTTTCTATTTCTGGCAATGGGCAAACTGATTTCATTCAGATATAAAGTATTACCATCTATATGGGTAATATATTTTGTATTGACGATATAGGATTTATGAATTTGTAAAAAATCCTCCTGAGGCAACTGGTCCAAAATACTCTTTAAAGTATGGTGTACAATTATTCGTTTGTGGTTTTCAAGATGTATTTCGACATAATTCTGCATACTCTTGACATATAAAATTTGGGTGGGTACTACTTTTAAAAAAACACCATTTTCTTTGAAGAACAAAGGCTTAACTGTGTTTTCCTGATGAAACATTAAATCATACATCTTTTTTGCCTTAAAAACAGAGGCTTTAAAATCTTCAAAAAAGATAGGTTTGAGTAAATAATCTACTGCATTTACCTTGTATCCTTTCAAAGCATATTCGGAGTAAGCAGTTGTAAAAACAATCATCGAGGGCTTATCTGTTATCATTTTTGCAAATTCTAGTCCGTTTAAAAACGGCATTTGTATATCCAGAAAGATCAGGTCAATAGTTTCACTTTTTAATTTTTCCATTGCCTGATGTGCGTTTGAAAACGAACCTCTGTTTTCCAAAAAATCAAATTCTTTGATGAATTCACTTAATCCTTCGCGGGCAATTCGCTCGTCATCTATTACTATACATGTCATTACGTATTCAGATTTATTTGGAGTTCTGCTCTGTATTTATTTTCTTCCCTCTTAATTACCAGACTATAATTACCCGGATAAGAAAGATCCAGTCTCTTCTTGACATATTTTAGTCCGACACCTTTTGTTTTTTTGTTGTCTGATGCCGAATTGGCCGTGTTTTCTATTTTCAAAAACAGGTTATTTTCATTTTCCAAGTAGATGTGTAAGTGTATGTAATTGGTTTTATCAGCAAAATCGGAAACATGTTTAAAGGCATTTTCAATGAAAGTCGATAAGAGAAAAGGGATGATCATTAAATGATTTTCTGCAATATTACATTGAAAGGAAATCTCCAAATCTTCGCCGGACCTGTCTTTTTCTAATTCGAAATAATGCTTCAAAAAAGAAATTTCATCATCTAGCTTTATCCATTTGTTTTGTGATTCGTAAACATAATACTGCAGTATTTTACTGTATCTGGAAAGCAGTTCGAGAGCTTCCTCTTTATCTTTTCTAATTAAAAATTGCAGATTGTTTAAGATATTAAAGGTAAAATGCGGGCTTAATTGCGTCCGTAAGTTATCAATTTCGTTTTCTAAAACACTATTTTTCAACTCCTGATGGCGTTTTTCAGATTCGACGTTCTGCTTGAATAACTCTATTGAATAGCTTCCACCGGAGATCAGAATACTTACCATCAACATTCCGAAAAATAAAGACAGCATGTCATTGGGCATTACCAGCCTCTCAGAGGGAATTGCTCCGACAATTAAACAGCCTTCAAATGTCAAAATTACAGCTGTTATTACACTGGCAAAAAAAGCATATAGAATGAATTTTATGGAACTTTCACTATTCAAATACCTTTTTGCCAGCCTGTTTATCACACACAGCACATGTATTCTCAAGGTTAATGTGATGGATAGTGAAAACAAAACACCGCCCAAAAATGACAAGTCATCGGACAATTGCAATAAAGTCATCAGGAACATAAAAATCCAAAAAACGTAATCTGCTTTTTTTACAGTAAACATGGCTTGTTTTATTTTTTTACAAAAATACCTTTTTCTAATCGGCAATAGAAAACCGTTGGTCAACAAAAAACAACCACTTGTCAAAAGCAAAAAAGAGCATTGAAGTAAAAATATAGTTTTGTCCCGAAATTTTTAGAAACAAATCCATATCATGAAAACAACATTAATTTTAGCGGCATTACTTTTTTTACTTATGAATGTAAAATCAAGGGCACAAGTATCTTTTAAAACCGAATATTTTGGTACATCCAACTATAAAAATAACGATGGTGAAAAAGTTGGCAATAGTAAAGGCTCGGCTATGGTTTATAGCGGAATTGCCAATATTCCTCTTGCTGTAAAAATAAATAAAGACAGCCTTGCATCAACATGGGTTGTTAATTTATCCGGCGATCATGCTTCGCTTGACAACAAAAATTTTACTCAGGATTTGGTTTTATCCCATATTACCAACCTTCAGTTGTCAGTTGTTAACATTCGCCAATTGAGTCCAAAATGGTCTGTTATTGCTTTTGCCGGTGCGGGAATCTATACCAGCGAAACCCAAATTTCTAAAGTGAATGCCAATAGTATACTGGGTAATGGCGGTGCTATTTTTGTAAAAAAAATTAACCCTAAACTGGATCTTGGTGCAGGACTTGCCCTGACAAACACTCTTGGATACCCAATGCTTTTTCCTGCTCTATATGTAAATTACAATTCAGAAGGAAAATATACTTTTAAGTTTTCAATGCTAAATGGAATTCAGGCATCAGCCGGATACAATTTTAATAAAACATTTGATTTACATCTCATTGCCGAAATGAATGGTCAGATGGCTTTGCTTAAAAAAGACGGCAAAAATGTGATTTTTACACACCAATATGCTGTTGCAGGATTAAGGCCTGAAATCAAAATAAATAAGAATATCTCCTTCCCTATTACACTTGGTGTCAATGCTGTACGATTTGCCTATTTTCAGGATCGAAACCTCAAAAGCTTTTTTAAAGATAAAGAAAGTTCCTATTTTGATTTTTCACCGTATGCAGCAGCTCAAATTAATTATAAATTTTAAAAATATAAAGGATATCAATAAACAGAAAAAGCTCCTGCCTCACAGCAAGAGCTTTACTTGGATACAGATTATTAATTCATTAGTTATTAAAGTGTGGTGAGCACACCGCCATCTACTCGGGTAATTGCCCCGTTGGTTGCAGAAGCTAAAGGACTACAGAGATATACTGCCATGTTTGCGATTTCAGAAGGAGCAATAAAACGCTGTAGAAGCGAGGTTGGATTAGTATTTTGTATAATAAGGTCTTTCATTTGCTCCTCTGACAATTGCTGTGCCTGGGCAATCTGCGACACTGCCTCTGCAACACCATCGGAATAAGTTGGTCCTCCTAAAATTGAATTAACAGTAACCTGAGTATTTTTGGTTAGTTTAGAAAGGCCGTTGCTAATGGAAAGCAAAGCGGTTTTGGTCATTCCGTAATGGATCATGTTTTCCGGAATATTAACTCCGGATTCACTACTGATAAACAGGACTCTGCCCCAGCCTCTTTCCAGCATTTTGGGAAATAAAGCTCTTGAGAGCCTAATGCTGCTCATGACATTAATTTCGAAAATAGATAACCACTGCTCATCTGTAATTTCCGTAAAAGCTTTTAGTTCAAAAACTCCAACATTGTTAATCAGGATATCTACCTGTGGCAAAGCACTTATTAAAGCATTGACCTGCTCTACATTTGAAAAATCAGCTGCTATACCCGACACTTCTGCCTGAGGTATTTCCTGTCTGAGTTTTTGAAGGGCGTCCTCTATTTTAGCCTGATTTCGACCGTTTATAATAACGGTGGCTCCTTCAGTAAGAAGCTGGCGGGCAATGGCATAACCGATACCTTGAGTTGAACCGCTGATAAAAGCAGTCTTTGACTGTAATTGTAAATTCATTTTATATTTATTATTGTATTGATTACTACAAAAATGTATAAAAAAAACAGCTTAGCTCAATATACTAAGCTGCATTTCTATTTGTACTTTAAGAATTGCATTGTCGGGATACATGCGTCTTGTTACATTAAACCCGTTCCAGAAGGTAATTAAGTAACGTCCCAGAATCTCAGCGCTGGTTTTGTTTTTCATGGTTCCGTCCCTTTGGGCATTTTCAATAACATCAATATACATCTGTTCCACTTCTTTTAAAACCCTAACCGCTTCTTCCTCGAGCGACTGATCAACAAAAGTCATTTCCGTAACAGTATTTGCAATCAGGCAGCCCTGCAAATGAGTCTGTTTGTCTGCATGTGCCAGTGAGCGGTAAAAATCTTTGATCACTTCAAGTGGTGTTGTGCTTGTATCAACTATGGCCTTAAATTCGGCAAAAGCTTCTCTGCGTTGTTGAATAGCCCTGGAAAACAATTCCTTTTTGCCTCCTTTGAAAGTGTTATAAAAACTACCGCTTCCGATCTGCATGGCTTTTAACAAATCTTCAAGTGAAGTGGCTGTGTACCCTTTCTCCCAAAAAATGTGCTGTGCCTTTTCCAGCAACTCTTTCTCCTTAAAAATCGTAGGTCTTCCTCTCATTTTATTATTTTGTATTGATCAATACAAAAATAAAATCTTTCTTTTAAAAAAGAAGTTTTTCAGTATTATTTTTTCATAAACTTCCAAAATACTGTCTAACCGGTAAGGAAAGAATTATAATAAAAAAAGGCTGTCTTTAAAAGACAGCCTTTCGTTGCAAAATATTTAATTTATTAGCATATAAATATTATTGAGCATCCCAAGACGCACTGCCATAATAAATAGAGCTTGTTACAGGGGCTTTCCAATATTCCTGACTGCCGCCACGGAAGGTATGAAGACTTACTGCATTAACATTTCGCTTAGAATCGTTAGTTACCCAACGAATTGTTTGATTCAATATTTCTGTACCATTTACATAATATTTGACATATCCATTTGTATTTGATCCAGTATTTAACTTAACAGATATCTGACAGTTATACGTCACTCCTTCTTGTATGTAGTACTTTTTTCCAAAATCATTCCCATATTGTCCGGGCTGATCTTTATAGTAAACATAAGGCTGGAGATAAGCTCCGCTTCCTTTCGAAGTATTTGATCCATTCGGACAATACCACATAAATCTGGCACTACCGCCATTGCCATCCCATCCTGGGTCGCCTCCGGTATTCTGGTCACCAATTAGTATTCCATATCCGCATTTACCGCCTCTGCTCCAATAAAATCCGGAATTAAATTTCATAGTAAACCAAACGGTGTAAACGCCTTCTGACCAGACGCCATACGAGGTACACAAACCACCTGGACATGTTAGTGTATTTGTTTTCAATGTGATTGTTCTGGCTCCGGCACTGCCTAACGCAGCAACAAGTGAGGTGGCATCTTTGTTGGTACTTTCCGGTGTGTCTTTGTTTTTACTTTGTATCACATCTTTGTTAACGCTTTGTGGTACATCTAAATTTTCTTCCTTTTCACAGGAATTAAATACTAATGCTGTAATAAATAGCATACTTGTCAATTTTAAGATTTTTTTCATTTTTTTTAAAGGTTAAAGGGTTAGTAAATAAATAGGTAGTAATTATATCGTTCCTGAAATTGTGCTGAACTTGCTATTGCATTTATATTTTTTCTGATTATTCTAAATCACATACAGGTATGTGATGCTATTAATAATAACATCACAAAGTTGATAAATAATAGCTATCACAAGGAGTAGTAAAGTACGTTTTTACGTACACAAAAATCCAGCTTAAGAATTTTGTGTATATTTTTTTAGATAAAAAAACACTTTATTTGAGTGCTTATTTATATCCACGACTTTAATTTTATAAGATCAGCATTAAAAGATATAACATTAAAAAGCAGTGGTATTTTGATATTTGTAAGTAAATACAGAAATCTAATACTACAATTATGAATATCAAATTTAAAAAAGGACAGGAAGTTAAACAGGAATTTGGAGGTCCTGTAATGAAGGTAATAGGCTTTGAGCCAGAGCTAATTGAAAATATTATTACACAATGGGAAGACGAGGAAGGAACTATCATAACAGCAAAATTTATGGATTCTGTTCTGGTACCTGCCAATGAAAACACAAATTGAATTGCTCATTAGGATTTCAATTAGAATAAAACCACAGCATAAAAGTGTTGATTTAAAACACATTATATAAAGACGTGACAACAACTCCTCAAATGACATTGTTGTCTCAATTAAAATTTCCCTAAGCAGAATCTCCAGAACATTCTGCATTTCCACCACCGTTTTTTCGAAGTACCCTTTTTTGATTGTAGCTTTTTGAATATACAAATGAGCTAGAAGTAACTACATATTTTTCTTAAATAGAAATTATGAAACTTTTGAGGAAAATTATATAAGAAAAAAAATGTCCGAAAATATTTATTTGCAAGTAGTAAAACTTGTACAAAAATAAACTACATAATTTACAACGTTCTTATCAGATGTTATTACACTGTATTAATGATCCCAAATAAATTAATCTACCATCATAATAATTAGTCTCTTATGAAAAGATATACGCTCTTTATAATGTTAATTTCCTCTATATGCCTTGCTCAGAATACCCCTCCACCACCGGGATTGCCAGATCCACCGGCAGTCTCCATAAATAGCATAGATATTATTTTATTAGTCACAGCAATTTATCTTGGCTTCTATTTCATTTTTAGAGACAAAATAAAAAGATGAATTAAAATAAAAATGTATCATCCCATGGAAAACACCATTAATTAATCTATAAAAATTGTGGCCAATGAAAAGAAAAATATACTTACTATCAATTGTGATTTCGGTTCAGAGTTTTGCTCAAATATATGTAGGTGCAAGCACACCTGTTTATGTAAAAAACCAAGTGCTTTATGTTGGTCAAAATATAAATTTGGCAGCTAACTCCAATCTTTATTTGAGAAATAATTCTCAATTCGTACAAGGATCCTCAGGATTATCTACCAATACCGGAACTGGAATTTTATCGGTTTATCAGGAGGGAACTTCTGATAATTTTGACTACAATTACTGGTGTTCACCCGTTGGAAATAATATTGCGTCTTCTGTTAATAATAATTTCGGAATCACTTTATTATATCGACCTTCTACATCGATCGCTTCTACAAATGCTGCGATACTGCCCATTGGGAGTTATAATGGAACAGCCAATCCGTTAGCAATAGCCTCACATTGGATTTATAAATTAACAAATGCCAATAACTACTCGCAATGGGTTCAGGTGGGAAGTGCTACAACAATTGCGCCAGGCGAAGGATTTACGATGAAAGGAACCAGCGGTTCAGATAATACAGATCCTGAAGGAACCGGTATTGTAAACAATCCTGGTACAGGCGCGCAAAGATATGATTTTAGAGGAAAACCTAATGATGGAAATATCGCCGTTACAGTTGGTACCAACAATGCAACCCTGACCGGAAATCCTTATCCATCAGCTTTACATCTAAATGCTTTTCTGTTAGACCCAACAAATAATGCTTCAACTGGTATTGCGTATTTTTGGCAACAGGACAAAAATGTAAATTCTCATTTTCTCTCTGCATATCGAGGAGGATATGCCGCATATTCGCCGGTTAGTTTAGGTTCGAATGGAATTTATACTGCAGCAACATTTAGATCCTATAATAGTGACGGGACATTAAACAATAATCCACCAAGCGGCACAAGTCCTGTTGTACAAAGAAAATATCTCCCAATTGGTCAGGGTTTTTTAATAAATGGAGCTAGTAATGGGACAGTAACTTTTAGAAATTCGCATCGTATTTTTTATAAAGAAGGAAGCGGTTTATCACAATTTGAAAAAATTCCAAAAAAAACAACTTCTAAAACACAAGACGAATCTGAAAAAGAAGAAGCTGTACCTCTTTCTTATTTTAAGATTAACACAGTTATAAATAATGAGTTCACCAGACAACTTGCTTTAGCATTCACACCTCAAGCTACAGATGGAATTGACAGGGGAATCGATGCTAAAAATTTAGACGAAAGCCTTCCTAACGATGTTTCTTTTTGGATAGAAAACAGCAATTATGTAATACAGGGAACTAGTTTTGATGCATCAAAAAAAATTCCGCTCTCTGTGAAAGCAACTACAAAAACAACCTTTAAATTTTATATTCCTGAAATTGTTGATTTTGATAACTCACAGCAAATTTATATTTATGACTCGCTTGATATGTCTTATCATGATATTAAAAACGGGACATACGAAGTTACTGTAGATCCCGGAACTTATGCGGAACGTTTTAAAATAAGTTTTACCAACCAGACACTTGGCACAAATCAAGAAAGTAAGACTAATTTTTATATCACTCAGGACAACAAAAATCAAGTTTTAAAAGCACTGAATCCAAATAATATAGCAATACAATCCTTTGTTCTATATGATGTGCTGGGCAAAGCGGTACTTTCAAAATACCATATCGGAATTGAGCAGAGCTACACTTTTTCAACTTCCGGGCTTAGTTCTGGTATTTATATTGCAACATTCCTTACTACTGATAATATAAAAATTACCCAAAAAGTTATTATCTCCTATTCCGGAAAATAGTAATCGACTTAACTATAATCTAACAGCCTGCTCAACATTTAAAATCTTTCATTAATTAATATTAGAAATTTATGGTAACTACACGTACTTCACAAAATACTAAAATTATATTATTGCTGTTTTTCTACTTCTTAACTTTTATTGGGAATGCACAAGTTGGTATTGGTACTACCAATCCAAATACCAGTTCCGTTTTAGATATATCTTCTACTACACATGGTATGCTGGCTCCAAGGATGACTACTGCACAAAGAAACGCTATCGTAACACCTGCAGATGCATTATTGGTTTATGATACTGATGTAAAATCGTTTTATTATTATAATGCAACTACGGCAGCGTGGACAATTCTTAGCGGCGGTACACCTTCGAGAGCAAATTTCAAACGTATTAAAGCCGGAGACAACCTGGCTGTTGTTCTCGCACCTGAACTCGCGGCAGGTGGAGGTGCTAAATATGTTTTAACCGCAAACACTTTGTATGAAATTAATGGTCAGGTTGTATTTAATTTGCCTATAGACTTAAATAACGCTTATCTGGATGGTCTGGATGCAAATGAAGATATAATTGTAAAAACATCAGGTGTTCTTTTTGACGGCACAACAGGCGGCAGTATTCGAAACCTAACCATAACAACACCAGGCGCTACAGTTTTTAATTTGAATGCGGCAGCATCAACTTCTACCTTTTTACTTAGGGATACGGTTATTGCCAATTCAAATAATATTGGTCTCATTTCTGGTTATGGACTCGTTTTTTTAAGCATCGTTAATTTTTCAGGAAATACAAATGGTATTACTTACAATAATATTGGTCAATTACTATTGAGCAATCAGGCTTGGTTTAGTAATAATGGAGGTACCTATGAAAAATTTACCGGCACATTTAATCTGATAGAAAAACAGGGAGGTTTCTCCAATGTAGCTAGTGGAGCTTTCGGTTTAGATGTTTCTACGCCGGGTCTTACAATCAGCGGGGATGCTGTTTTAGAGTCTGTTGTTTTTACAGGTCCTACTCCGGCAAATTATGTCAGACCATATCCGGCATCTTCAACAACATACACAGGCTATAACTTTAATAACAGCTGGACGGTTAGGGCTGCGGGAATTCCCACCGAGGCAGATGCCAATGCGGTAGGTGATTTTGCAATAGATTATGCGGTTAATAATGTGGGTATCAATGTGCCTTTGAACAACTCTACACCGAGTAATATTGTAAAAGTAGGAATAAGTTCAGGCACCGCTCCTACTACAATATATTCAAATTTGTTTAGATTTACGACTGATGCAACTTCTGCCGGTTACAACAGATTAGTTTACGCCGGAAAAAAGAAAAGAATTTTTCAAATTACTGGTACTATTTCCATTCAGGTACCCGGAGCCGGGATTTTTTTAGCATACGTTACTAAAAATGGCACTCCTTTAACACAATACAAAAATTATGGAAGAAGCACTATTAGTGGTGATATTATAAACCTTTCCTTGCAGGCCACGGCAGAATTAAATACTGGTGATTATATAGAAGTGGCTGTACAGCGTAATTCCGGAGCGACAGGTACAGTCTCTGTGCCAACTTTAGCAATAACGGTAAAATAAGTAAATCATCTCACATATTATATTTTTTTTTATTGGGAAGTTCTGGTTATTCTTTGCAGGAACTTCCCAATAAAATTAAATCAGATACTTTCATCCAGATTCATGTATTCCTAATTAATTCAATAGCAGTATTCCGCCGTTATTGTGGATTTTTATCTCGACTTCACTGTTCTTTCTAAGTTTAATTGTTTCTACTTTTCCATTTAGGCTTTCATCATCAGAATAATATTTTAATGCTGTTCCAGAAGCAATCATTGGCAGTTTTAGTTTAAGCTTTATTGTTTCTTTTTGAGCATTTACGCCTGCTACGTACCATTTGTTTCCTTTTCGGCGTGCAAAAACGACGTATTTACCCGGATATCCGTCTAGAAAACGAACTTCATCCCAGGTTGTTGGAACTTCTTTCATAAAATTAATTGCCCAATCCGGAGCATCATTTAAATTATTAGGCGCCAAGGCAAAATGCTGAACACCACTCTGAAAAAGAACTGCTGTAGCTAAAGCAAACACATCAGAAGTAATTCGTTTTGAACCTTTATTGGGAATATTATCACTATTATAAAATTTATTCAGAGCACTTCCGCCAAAATCCATACTGCCAACTGTATTTCTAATAAAAGTATGTGTTGCGGCATTCTTAGCTTCATTGTCACAGCTTGCTTGTCCAAAATGCAGATTTTCACTCGCTAAAACAGCCTCACTTGCCGCATAATTTGGATACATTCTCTCCCAGCCTCTTGGTAATGTACATCCGTGAAAAATAACCATTAAGCCAAAATCATTCGCATCTGTCAGGATATCTTCATACAGTTTCATGGTGACTTGCTTGTCTCCGCCAAAAAAGTCAACTTTAATTCCTTTAACACCAATACTTTTCATCCATGCCATTTCCTGACGGCGAATAGTTGCATTGTCCATTTTTCCTCTTGGTCCCTGAGGCGCATCATTCCAATACCCATTTGAGTTGTACCATAAATACAAACCCACGTTTTTTGTACGTGCGTATTCCGCTAATTCGGCAATTTTATCTTTTCCAATTTGTGTATCCCAAAGTGCATCAACCAAAATGGTTTCATAGCCTAAAGCAGCACTAAAATCGATGTATTGTTTTTGAACCGGAAAAGTGGTGTTGTTATCCATTTTCATAATCCAGCTCCACGTACCTTTTGTATATTGATATTCTTTTGAGGCTTTATATTTTGGCTTCACCAAATCAAACGGAATCGTGGTTTCTACTAATGGATTCAGCGTTTCGCCAATGGTAATCGTTCTCCAAGGCGTTTCGCCCGGAAGCGGTATTCCCGGAGCAGTTGTCCCGTTACCGTTATTTTCTCCTTCCATAGGAAAACCAATCGTGTACAATCCTTTTTCGCGGCCAATTAATCTGCTGCCGCAATAATTTCCGTCAACGCCTGTCTCAGATATTAAAACCCAGCCGTTATTATTTACTTTAAAAAGACACGGAAATGTATAACCTTCGCCCATACCATTTTTTCCCATTACATCATCCAAACTATAAGTTGTTTCATAACTTGGTGCACTTCTGGCATACCCTGTCATGGGTTTACTTTGCGGACAAAGAAATGTTGTCGTTCCCTGAGGCAGCAGAAAACCAGAAGCTTCTTCCTCGACTACACAAGAGATAATATCTTTTTGTGGATGTATTTTATATTTGAAAGCGACATTGTTATTGCTAACCCTGAAAATTATATCAATCGCAAGTTTATTTTCTTTTGTGAAAGAGAATACGGCTTCGTTTGCTTCATAATGTACCTCACGCTGCTTAATATTAGGAAGTTCGTATTTTTCATCTATTTTATTTTGATTGGGTTCCGATTTTAAACTTAATCCTGTTGTAAAATCACCAACATTTGTTTTTAAGCCAAGTGGAGAATTTTCTAAGAATATTTTATCATTATAAGTGATACTATACAACGGCATTCCGTTTGAGATCAACACAGAAACTTTAAGTTTTCCGTCGGGACTTTTTACAACTGATTGTGCACTTAATTTTAAAAAACTAAACAGACATAAACATAAAAAATACTTAAAATTCATAACGCACTTTTAATTAATTACTTTATTTTTATTGATAACAGAATAAGTAGTTTATTGAATTGACACTTTATTCATTTTTAAATCTTTAGCGTCTGAACTCGTTCCGTAAAACACTTCATATTCTCCAGCAGTAACCTTCATTCCAATGCTTTTTGCATCATAAAATTCAAATGACGAAGCCGGTAAATCGATCGTTGCATTTTGACTTTCGCCGGCTTTTAATGTAATTCGTTTAAAAGCTTTTAGTGTTTTCAAAGGCCCATCTGTATCGTTAACTTTTCGAACATAAACCTGAACAATTTCTGTTCCTTCACGTTTGCTAGTATTTTTTATCGAAAAATTTAATTGTGTATTTTCGGTAGGTTTTATATTTGTTTTACTAAGATTTGCTTTTCCAATTTGGAATTTAGAATAGCTTAAGCCAAAACCAAACGGAAACAAAACATCTGTCGTATATCTGTAAGTGCGTCCTTTCATCGAATAATCTTCAAAATCGCCTAAGATTTCTGAATTTTTATAAAAGGAAACCGGTAGTTTTCCAGCCGGATTATAATCTCCAAAAAGAACATCGGCCACAGCCTGACCACCGGATTCTCCCGGATACCAAGCTTGTAAAATAGCGTCACAACTTGCTGTTTCAGGCGTTAAAGCAATTGCAGAACCCGAGCAGTTTACAAAAACTACTTTTTTGCCCGCCGCTTTCAATTCCTGCAAACATTTTCTCTGCACGGCAGGAAGTTCAATATTAGTTCTGTCACCGCCTTTAAAACCGGGATAAGAAACCGGCATTTCTTCGCCTTCCAATAAAGTCGAAAGTCCGCCTACAAAAATTACGGTATCTATGCCTTTTAATTTTTGAATTAAAGCCGCAAAATTGATATCATGTTCTTTTCCAAAATCAAATTCAAGGTTCGCCTGCCAATTGTTGGATTGCGCATACAAAATTTCAATTTTGTATTTTTTTCCTGCTTCGACTGCAAATTTAATTTTGCCCGGAAGCGTTCTCCAATTCGTATATTTTGCCAAAGATTTATCATTCACCAATAATTCAAAAGCTCCTGTTGCTCCGGTTTTAAAAACAAGACTGTCATTTTCTTTAGCTGTAAATTCGGTTTCATATTTTGCAGAGAATCCTTCTAATTTAACGCCCGATGCAAATTCATGCTGACCCGCAGTTGTCATTTTGATCGGATTTACAATTTGCTGTGCTATAACGCTGTTGCCTTCTCTGTTTGGATTGTTCCAATAGGTGGCTTTCATTCCTTTTTTTCCTTCAAACGAAAGCTGGTCAAAATAACTTTGGTTTACTTTGTCTTCGACTAAATCGCAGGCTTTGTCATAAACCATTTTATTTTCGGCAATTTTTGATTGTATACCGCTTTTAATTGTGATCGTTTTTACCGGAGTTCCATTGTAATTTCCCCATAACATCGGTTCGTTATCCGCATTCGGACCAATAACGGCTACTTTGTTTATAGTTTTATTTAAAGGGAGAATATTGTTTTTATTCTGCAAAAGCGTCATTGATTTTTGTGCCATTTCGAGCGCTAATTGCTGGTGTTCTTTGCTATTCAGTACAGAAGCCGGAATTTGAGCCCACGGCACGATGGCGTCATCATCCATTTCGCCCAAATCAAAACGTCCCGTCAAAACACGAAGCAGACTTTTATCAATATCGGCTTCTTTTATTAAGTCTTTCTCAACCGCTTCCGGCAGGTTTTTAAACGGATATTTCTGCCAGACACATTCTACATCTGTACCTGCGAGAACTGCTTTTGACGCCGCATGCGTTGCATCTGACGATACTTTATGTGTGGTGTAAAAATCTGTAACGGCTCCGCAATCTGAAACTACAAGGTATTTAAAACCCCATTCATCGCGCAAAATACGCTGCAGTAAACGAGTGTTGCTGCAACACGGTTCATCATCCAATCGCTGATACGCGCACATAACCTGACGCACATCGGCATCCTGTACCAATGCTTTAAAGGCTGGCAAATAGGTTTCGTATAATTCGCGTGGATCTATATTATTGAGATTCAGTTCGTGTCGGCTCCATTCCGGTCCTGAATGCACGGCAAAATGTTTGGCGCAGGCCAAAAGTTTTCGGTATTTAGCATCTGCCGGACCTTGTAATCCTTTCACCACTGAAATTCCCATTCTTGAGGTTAAATACGGATCTTCACCATACGTTTCCTGCCCACGTCCCCAACGCGGATCCCTGAAAATATTGACGTTTGGTGTCCAAACCGAAAGACTTAAAAATCGTTTGTTTTCATTGCCGCCCTGAATCCATTGGTTGTATTTTGCACGGGCTTCATCAGAAACTGCATTAAAAACATTATACACCAACTGATCGTCAAATGAAGCCGCCATACCAATAGGCTCAGGAAAAACAGTAACATTATCGTTATTTGCGTAACCGTGCAGTGCTTCACTCCACCAATTGAATTTTTTAATCCCGAGTCTCGGTATCGGATCACTTTGATCGCACATTAACGCCGCTTTTTCTTCAAGGGTTAATCTTGAAATTAAATCTTTTGCACGTTCTGTTGAGCTCAAAGACGCATCCTTAAAACGATATTGCTGAGCGTTTGCGCTAAAAATTGAAACTAAACTTATGATAAACAGATAACTAATTTTCATGATTTTCTGAATTATGTGATGAATATTTTACGACGCTAAATCGACTAATTATTCTTTGAAATTTGATCTTCAATATGGAAATAATCAAAATCAACAAAGCCTCCCACATTTTTTGTTGCATAATTGAACAACCCAAATCGATACCCCATAAAATGCGGAAGTGTGTAAGGAAGTTTTATTTTTTTTCCAATACTGATCCATTTTTTACCGTCTAAACTGTAATAGAATTGACCTTCATCTGCCTTATCTTTAAAATTGCATTCAGCCTTGAAATAAACTTTATTTTGGGTTAAAGGAATACTTTCTATTTCTGTTGAAATATCTTTCAGCGTTTCAATCATTACGATTTCCTTAGCATCTTTTTCGGCTTTTACACCAATCAATCCGTACTCTTTTTGTAATAAAGAAAGCCCTGCAAAGTCGCCTTCTTTCATTTTAGAAACCTCAACCAGAATTGTTCCTGAACTTTGAGGACCAAAAGTTCTTTGCGTTAAAGTGTTTTTTGCCTGAACGAAACTGCTGTCGATTCTTGCGGTTTTCAGTCTTAAAAAACCTTTTCTTTCTTTTACCGACCAAAGCGAATGATCCGGATTATGATTCCATTGCCAGACCAAAGGCAAATCGGGATCATTTTTTTTTCGGTTAAAATCATCGGAGTTTACAATTCCTGGAATCAAACCTTTGCTTGTTGGTAAATCGAGATTTTCTGGCACTTTATTATTTTCGCCTAAAATTGGCCAGTCCTTTTCCCATTGAACAGGAACCAAATAAGGAATTCTCCCCACACCACCAAAATCCCTGAACAGATAAGAGAACCATTTTCCATCTGGTGTATCGATAAGTCCGCCTTGCGCAACACCTAAATCCTGTAATCCCACTTTTCCTTCCCACGGACCCGAAATTTTATCTGCTCTGTGTATAATTACCGTTCTCATTCCGTCTTTTGGCCAGACGATATTAAACAGATAATATTTTCCTTTGATTTTAAAAAGCTGTGAACCTTCAGATTGCAGCATAATATTGTTTCCCGCAGGTGCACTGGCATTTTCTATCAGGACTTTTTTTGTTTCTTCTTTTACAGCTGATAAATCTGAATTTAACTCGACAATCTGCAGTTTTCCTGCTCCCCAAACCATATAAACCTTTCCATCATCATCAAAAAAAATAGAATGATCGTGATAGGAATTATTTAAAACGGTTCGTTTCCACGGTCCTTTTTCTATATCTTTTGTCGAAAAAATATAGGTTTTACCCGTCGTTCCAGAAAAAGTGCTGACATAATAAATACCATTATGATAATTGAGACTGCTCGCCCACGAACCTCTTCCGTAATCATTTTTTCCATTATCAAGATTTAGTTTATCGTTATCATCTTCTAATGTTTGATAGGCGTAATTGATTATTTTCCAATTGACTAAATCAGTAGATTTCATAATGGGAACACCGGGATTCATGTGCATTGTCGTACTGCTCATGTAATAAATATCGTTTACACGAATGATGGACATATCAGGAACATCGGCAAAAATGATCGGATTCTGCGCTTTATTTTGTCCATAATTACACAGACTAAAAAGCAGAACAAGACTAAAAAAAGCATTTCTAATTTTCATCCTGGTTTATTTTTTTAATCCTTTAAAATTCTGAATTGATGAAACTTGGGACTATTGTTTCCATCATTAGATTTTATTTTGATGTTTACAATTTCAATCTTTTCAATATTTAATCGAATTGTCTTATTTGCTGAAGAAATAATGCGCGCGGGTTTTTCGTTGATAAGAATCGTGATTTTATCTGTTTTAGAATCGTCTGTACAACTTATATCCAGATATTTTCCGGACTTATTTTTATTTAATAACTGATAGGAAATATACGATCGCGTATTTCTCCAGGCCTTTGTATCATCATAACCCGAATCACTTTTTTCGCCTTTATATCCATGATCCACTTCTGACTGCTGTTCACCGCAATTAATTTTATCAATAGTTTTAGTTTCCAAAGCCAAAGCTTCAATTTCCTGTTGTTTCAAAAGAGCATGCTTTTCTTTATACTGTTCTTTGGTATAATTTTGAAAATACATTTGATAACGCGCGTCATGAATTTCGAAAAAAGGCTGTAATTCTAACGAATCTAAACGAAAATGCAGGTTTCCTAATTCCTTCAGTTTTGCGATATAAGCTGATTTTTCACCTATCATTTCATACGCCTGATCTAACGGATAATATTTACCTGAAGCTACATGTCCCATTCTGCTGTCGTCTGCAAATAACCCGTCTAAATCTTTGTTTGATGTTTTGGCAGCCAATACAATAGGTCCGTTTACAAAAGCACTCCAATTTGAGCCGTCCGGCAAATTTTCTAAATGTGTCGAAGTTTTGAATGTAACGGAAATTTGATCTCCAGATTTCCATTTTCTGTTGAGAACTACATAATTAGAAGGCTTTGCTTCTATTTTTTGAATTTTTCCATTAATTGAAATTTCAAAATTTTCTGCCCATTCCGGACAACGGATATTCATAGAAAATGTCTCACTTTTCTTTAGTTTTAAAACAAGATCTGTGCTATTCTGATAGGGGAATTTTGTGCTTTGTTCGATGTAAATATTCTTTTCTTTCCAGTCTAAAACAGACGGAATAAAAAGATTTACAAAAACATCATTTTCTGTATGGCTGTAAATTAATTCCCCATATTTAGAATGATTTTCAAGTCCCGAACCTACACAACACCACATGCTTGTTTCCGGTTGAGAATATACGCGATAATGATTGGGTCTGATGGGAGTAAAATAAACAAAACCCCCTTTTTCAGGATGCTGGCTCGAAAGAATATGATTGTAAAGCGTGCGCTCATAAAAATCAAGGTAACTTACCTTGTTTTTGTCCAAAAATAAGGCTTTGCTCAAACGCTCCATGTTATAAGAATTACACGTTTCAGGCCCCTGATTTGATTTTAACATACCGCTAAAATCTTCGGTTGGATTAAAATGTTCGGCAAAACTGTTTCCGCCAAAAGCTACGCTGCGTTTTTGAGTAACATTTTCCCAGAAAAATTGCGCGGCATCTGTCCATTCTTCATTTTCGGAAAGTACACCGATTTTCTCAAAACCAATCACTTTTGGTATTTGCGTATTGGCATGCAATCCTGTTAATTTATCTTGTTTTTTTTCTAATGGATTTAGTATTGCTAAGTGCGAAACTTTTTCGGCAGTTTCCAGATATTTTTTGTCCTTTGTAATGATATACAAATCGGCAAAAGATTCGTTTATTCCGCCGTGTTCGGTCTTTAATATATTTTGAATCTGCTCATCAGAAAGCGGACGAATTAATTCGATAAACCAATCGCCCAGTTTTATTAAAACCTCTTTTGCTTTTTCATTTCCGGTGTAACGATACGTATCGGTTAAACCGGCAAAAAGCTTGTGAATATTGTACAGCGGCACCCAAGTATTGTTTAACCCGAAATTGCTTCCGTCAATGTCTCCGTTATGAATTCGGTCCCAAAAAACTTTCCCCTGTGGAATTCCTCCCACATAGCCATTGCCGTTTTTTTGCTGACATTTCTCCAATTCTGAAATCATATAATCCAATCGGTTTTTAACTTCAGTATTTCCGGTCGAAGCATACATCATCGCCAAGGCAGAAAGATAATGTCCGGCAATGTGCCCGTCAAGTCCTATGCTTTCCCAATTGCCATATCGTTCTGCTTTTACGGGTATTCCCGAAGCAATAAGATAAGGTGCCAAAAGCCGATCAGGATTGAGTTCTAAAATATACTTAAGATCTACATCCTGAGCATTTTTAAAAGGCCCATCTTTTAGCCTTACCTCTTTTAAATCAAACAATTGCATTTGAGCTTCTGCCACATGGGACAGTAACAGTGTACAAAAACAAAATATAAAGCTGTATTTCATTCTAATTTTTTTTTAATCTTTTAGATATTTTTCCTTTTTCTTAATCAGATTGACCCTATTTATTTTTTAAAACAAGAAGTAAGACTAAAGAATACTATTCTTAAAACTAGAAAATGAACTAGTTCTATCGGTTGTTTACTAAAAGTGTAAAAATAACACTTTTTAAAACGTGAAAAATAATTCTTCAATAAAAAAGCTATATTTTTATCATTTATGTTTTTAAATCAAATATTTTTAAGAAAACAACTCGAAATCAAAAGAAATCATTTACATATTACATTTTAATTCAAATACCAGGCAAATAAATTTTGCTTCCTGCGCAGATATTGAAAATTCGAAAACCTACGATAATTTAATATCGCAGGGTAAATATTCTTGAAGTCCAGCTTTAAAGTCACCATTGTTTTAGGAGACTTTGCAACTCTTTTCTTATCCTGTTATCCTGAATTCTAATCTTATTTTTTTACAAATTTTCTGCTTATTTTAGATTTATCGCTTGTTCCATTAATAAAATAAACTCCTGCAGGCAGTGATTCTATTTTTATTCTGGTATTGCCGTTTTTCAAAGTTCCTGAATTCACTAAAGTGCCCTGAACATTAAAAATTTTATAATCAAAATCAGAAGTCATCTTATCAACAAAAATTTCCTCCAACGCAGGATTTGGATATAATGTGAAACTAACTTCATTTAATTCATTTTGAACCGTGCCTAATGTGGCAAACTCCAGCGGAAGTACGGTTGCATTATATCCGCTTTTTTCACTTAAGTAAAAATTAAATGATGAAATTAAAGGTTCGCTCCCTGCCGTTACAGGATAAAATGCAGTAACATTATTTACTGTCTTCAATGTATAACTTCCTGCCGGAGCTTTCACACCAATGTAAACCGGATTCATTTGATCAACAGTTAAGGCCTTTGGTGTTGAAACATTTCCGGTACCACTGAAAACAAATGTACCTGAACCACTCAGTAAAACAGGGGTATTTGCCGGAATTACACCTTCAATTTTATTACAAATTATTTTAGCAGATGAAGGCTCTAGCGTGTAAGCTATTACACCTTGAGGTATATTGGCTTCATACGGAAGAACCAAAACATCATTACCTGCAATAGTTTTGGTAAAAGATGCTGCTAAAGCTGAAAAACCGAAAGGAACATTAAAATCTCCTCCCTGATCCATAAGATTTAGATTGTTACACGTTGTTCCTGATATTACATTGTTAGTAGTGTTATTACCAGCTACATAAAAAATACTGTTTTTATTTACTGATTTTGCATGCCAATCCTGAGTGGAACTGATACCGGTGGCGTTTCTAAAATCTAATGATACATAGTTTGGACTTTGCAGTGCGTCCATCAAAAGGCTGTCATCATCTGAATATATTCCTGCAAATTCGGCTGTTTTTTCATCAGCAATATTAAAATATACATCACCCAAATTTAAAGTAAGTACTGAACTGTAATTTGAATTTCGCAAACCAATAATTCCTGTACATCCATCTGTAAGAACGGATTTAGAAATATCAAATGTCAAATCAAATTCGACCCCGGTAGGGAAATTAAATTTTCCATAATTTTTAGATTTTACTTCGCCATTGTCATTGATATAATACAAAGTCGTATTATCTGTATTGGCTTGATTTGCAGTGGTAAAACTTTTAACATGTAGTATAAATTTATTGTAACGGTTGTCTAATTTCAAATATCCATTTGAACCGTCCATATTTGTACTTATCAGAGGATTTGCGTTTGCAAATGTCACCGTTTTGCCGCTCATCTGATAAGTTGTTCCGAATGCTGCATTTGTAACAGACTGATTTTCAACTTTAGCGTAATGAACTTCTTTACTGGTCATTTGTGAAGGCACTCTTTCCTTACTCTTTTCAAATGTCAAAGTAATAAAACTAGAAGGATCAATACTTATTACCGGACGAAATGTTTCAGCAAAACTTATCGCAGTATTTTGTATATCAATACTTTGACTGGTAATTGTTTTAGTCCCTTTTACAGAGTAAAATGGCAAATCTACAGTAAGATTATAGGTGTTTTGTGATGGATTAATTATAGTAAGAACAATTTTATCACCTGCATCATTTATGTATGAAGAACCTTTCAACTGTGCAGTGGCGTCACTCCACGTTGACTCTACACGTGTTGTACCTGTAGTGAATTTTGCATATTGCGAAAGTATATGCCCTCTTTTAGTAATTTCTCCTGATACTGTTCCGTTTGTTCCATCACCCATAAGTGCGTAATATCGCTTAGCGGAATAATGAATCCAGGCATTGACATTTCCTAGCAAGGCATCATTCACACTGTTTGCAAAACTAAAAGCATCAATTCCCCAATTAAAATCACGAACTGTACCTCCGGAATTCCAGTTAATGAGATATTCTGTCATCCATATCTCTTTGTTAAAATTCTGAAATTGTTTGTATTTGGACTGAATACCACCATACTGATGAACTCCGTAGACTTCAAAGTTATTCATGACATCAGCATCGAGAAAAGCATTTGAAAAAGCATCTGAATAACCAACACTTTCCGGTGCAATAACTTTACAATTAATAAGATGTCCGTAATTTTTAACAAATGCAGCTATTTGTACAGGTGTCCATATACAGCCCTGGTAAGTCGCTCTTTCATCAGGCTCGTTTTGAATTGAAATATAATCGAGTTCTACTCCATTATCACGAAGATAGGTTACATAACGATTAAGATACAAAGCATAATCTTCATAATGTTCTTCTTTCAGGTAGCCAACTTGCTGAACTCCATTTTCGTCTGTGTAAACCGCAACTTCACTGTTGTTTGTTTTCCATTCTGCCGGCATTGTCCAGGGACTTGCAAAAATCTTTAATCCCAAATCATTTTTGGCTAATTTGGCAGTTGCAAGCGTTGAGGCCCAGTTACTCTCTCCCGGAATGTAAAGACGCATAATGTTAAAACCGGCCTCACTGTTTGTTCCCCACATTTTTTTGATTTCGTCAACAGACATGTAATTATAACCAAACTGGGGACTGCATACAAAACCTCCAAAACCAGTAACTTTTTGGTACGTCTTATTTTTATCAATTTGTACTTTCGCATTTTGTGCACTTAACTGAGCAGATGACAAAAATAAAACTGCAAAAAATATTGAACTTAATTTGTATAATTTTTTCATATTCTACTAAAATTTAATCAGTTAAAAATTTAGAATTTAATATTACTTTCAGGAGGACCGAGATAAGACGGCTTTAATCCTCCGGTATTGATGACAATTTTCTGCAGCACAATTCCGGGATCTAAAACACGGAAGCGTAAAATATGTTTTCCGGGTTTCGAAATGGTATGTTTCGTGTTCGAATGAATCAGGTGTTCGGCTTGCCATTTTCCTAATTCGCCACGGTAATGTCCGTTAAAATTTATTGTTTGTGGTTTTGCTTCATCAAAAGAAACTTCATAACGAAGCCCTTTGTTGCTGTTAAAGTTGAGTGTTGGAGACAAAAGCAATTCTACATTAAATTCTCCTGTTGAAGCAAAATCAATTTCATACTCTACAAAAATATTGTCGTTCTGAGTTGGATATTTATTTTGTGGAAATGTCGTAATCCCACTTTTTGTTTTTCCAAAATCAGGAATTACTTCCCAATGAATCGTGTTCGAATTATTTACTTTAGAAAAATGTTCTGCTTCGATCGAAACATATCCATCCTTTTCTTCAAATACATTTGAAACTATCTGCTCTTTTTCTGAAACATAGCTAATTTCAGGCAAAATGTTTTTAGGAGTATCATGCCAGGCCTTATATCCAATTCGCATCTGATCCATAATATGCGTCCATTTTCCTCCTGAAATTTCATTGTTGTATTTATTTTGAAGTACAGAATCTCTTTCAAAATTCCTTTTTACCTGATCTGCAAAAGCATTGGCTAAACTATTTTTTTCCGAAGCCAGTTTTCTGTTATTCGCCTGTGCAAAATACATTTCATAAAGATTGCTGCAGGCATCTATTGGGTATAAAACCAATTGAAAATAAGCATCCTGATATTCTTTTGGAATCTCATTGTAAATTCGATACGCATCAAGCGCCAGATTTTTATACTCATTTACAACCGTTTCAAATTCATTGTAATTTTCCAGACTGTAGGTTTTGCTGTCGAGCATTTCGGGCGTTACTCTTCTGTTGAATTTTGGATAGGTATTTAATAATCTTGCGATTTCTTTGGCATGTTTTGTTCCGAATTGATCGGCAGCCCATTTCTCTGTAAATTCAAAAAGATTCTGTGAATTGAACTTTTTAGGATTCCACGCCATATCTAAAAAGAAACTGATCGGAAATTCCATTGGTTTTAAATCTCCAACATTGACAATCCAGACTTTATCAACGCCATGTTCGTAGCTAAGGTTCATCTGTTCCCAAACTCTTTGTATCGGACTTATATTAATCCATTTCGAATTTCTCGGACCTCCCACATAATCAAAATGATAATATATTCCGTAACCGCCTTTGTGCAAAGGTTTTGTCAGGTCTGGAAGCTTGCGCACATTTCCCCAATTGTCATCGCAGAAAAGTAAAATTACATCATCGGGAACACGCATTCCCTGATCATAATAATCCTGAACTTCCTTATACAAAGCCCAAACCTGAGGTGTTTTTTCAGGCTTTTTTTGGGTTACGTCAGCAATAATTTTGCGTTGTTCTTTTACGATATTTTCCAACAAAGTTATATTGGTTCCTTCGCTCATGGCCTCGTCGCCGTCTCCGCGCATTCCAACGGTTACCAATTTTTCCCAGTTTTTACTGCGCTCTATTCCGCTTTTCCAGAATTCATCGAGAACCGTTTTGTTTTTAGCATAATCCCAAACATTTGGCTGGTTATTTTTTTTAATATATCGATGCCAGTCGGTTTGTGCCAAAGCCATTGGTTCGTGGTGCGATGTCCCGATGACTATTCCCATTTCGTTGGCTAGTGGTCCGCTGGCAGGATCATCATCGTAAAATGCATTTCCCCACATGGCAGGCCAGATGTAATTGGCTTTTAACCGAAGTAATAATTCAAAAACTTTCTCATAAAACTTACTGTTAAATCCGCCAAATGTAGCTTTCGACCAACCGCTTAGCGCAGGTGCTTCGTCATTGATAAAAATTCCTCTGTATTTTACGGCAGGTTCTCCATCGGTATAAGTTCCTTTTACAAAATACAGATTGTCTTTTTTCTCAACAGGAACATCAGCCCAGTAATACCAAGGCGAAACGCCAATTTGTTTGGATAATTCGTAAATGCCGTAAATCGTTCCGCGTTTGTCACTTCCGGCAATTACGATGGCTTCTTCTACTCCGCTAAAAGGATTTTTAATGTTTTGAATACTAAATTTTTCATTTTTGCCTTTGAGCTGTTTTCCGTCGATTTTATTTGCTTTCACTAAATCATCAATAACAGAATTGGTTCCGATTGTTCCGATAATAATCAACGGCGATGCTATATTTGGTTTCTGATTTAAAATTGATGGTTTTTCTCCCGTAACTTTTTCAAAATCAGTTTGTAAATTAGTGATTGCACGCAAAATACCTGCATCTGTTCCGTTACTAACTAGAAAGGACAAGGTTGAAGATTTCTCTTTCAGGACAATAACATTGTCCCCTTTTTGAGTTGTAATAAACGATTGCGCTTTTAAAAAAGTACAACTAAAAACGATAAGAAATGTGAGGATATATTTTGAAAATGTATTCATGAACTTTATTTATTATGCAATTCAATTACTATTTTAAAATCTTTATTTCTGCTGAAACAATAATGGCGTAAACATAAATAAATCATGTCTCCAGACCGGCCATGTATGTCCGCCCGGATATTCGCTGTATTTATATTTGATTCCGAGCTGGTCGAACTTTTTCATCATTATTTTGCAATTTTCATAAGCGATATCTTCTTTGCCGCCCATAGAAATCCAAAATTCTTTGATGTTCACATTAATTGTCCCAACATTATTTTTCATAAACTCGTATTGCGGATCAGCTAAAGTGGTATTATTCGCCCACCACCCTGAACTAAAAATGCCTATATAAGAAAACAAGTCAGAATTTTTAATGCCGGCGTAAAGTGTTTGCAAACCTCCCATTGATAATCCTGCCAAAGCTCTGTTTTTAGCGTCTTTCGCTACTTTAAAATTATTTTCTACAAAAGGAATTGCTCCGGTTTTCAATTCATTTTCAAAAGCTTTTAGTGCATTTTCATTAAAACCTGCTACGCCGCCTGTATTTCCCATATTGCCGTCGAGCATTGCGATAATCATTGGTTTTGCTTTATTTTCGGCAATTAAATTGTCTAAAATTAAGTTTGCTTTCCCTTGCGTTGCCCAGCCTGTTTGATCCTCGCCTCCACCATGAAGGAGATATAAAACCGGATATTTTTCTGTCGAATTCTCGTAACCCGGCGGTGTATACACATACATTTCGCGCCATGAATTGGTTGCTTTTGAAAAATATTTTTTGATTCTGATATCGCCATGCGGAACGTCTTTTAAAGCGTAAAAATCTCCTTCTTTATTTGGAATTTCGATACCGCTTGCCATTCGCCCCATTCCGTAAAATGTCTGACTTGACGGATCTGCAATGGCGACGCTATCAATAAGCAGTGAATAATAATTAAATCCTTTGTTGATCACATCAGTAGTTACTGTCCAAAATCCGTCTGAATCTCTTGTCAGATAGTATTTTTTGCCCAAATCGATTTGTACTTTTGAAGCTTCGGGAGCGTTGACTTTAAAAAGCACTTTGTTATCCGGTAATATTTGAGGATATTTTGCATTGCGAATATTGGTTTGCGCAGGATTTCCTAAGATGGTGTAAGCTGCAAAATTGGACTGATCGACAGGCTTAAATAAAAACTGTGAAAACATATACAAACCATTTTTCCAGACTTTAAAATCATGAACTCCGGGCTCGATATAATAAATGTGCGGCACATCATTTTTATACAAATAATCATGCGTTCGCTTACTATTTTCGATAAGCCAGTCGTTATCTCCGCAGGAAATCCAGAGTAGTTTTAATTTCTTTTTTGCCTCTTCTGGATTGGGAAGTAATTCTTGGGGTGCTTTAGTATTTGGAGCTGCAGAAAATGCGCCAACCCAGGCAAATTTATCTAAATTACCCAATCCGAAATTTAAAGATTGTCCGCCTCCCATTGATAATCCGGCGATGGCGCGGTGATCTCTGTCTTTCAGAACCGGGTATTTTTTTTCGATAAACGGAATCAGGTCGTTTAATAAATCTTTTTCAAACGTAGCAAAAGCCTGTACTTTGTCGGGCGCCATTATATTTCCGGTCGCACTGTCGTCTTTCATTGCCCTGCCGTTTGGCATGACCACAATCATGGGTTCAATTTTTCCTTCTGCAAAAAGATTGTCTAATATAATTTGCGGATTTCCTCCGTTGAGCCATTCTTTTTCATCGCCGCCTATTCCGTGTAAAAGATACAAAACCGGATATTTATTCTTTTTATTAAATCCCGGAGGTGTGTAAACTGTTGCTTTTCTTGTAGAACCAACCGTTTTAGATTCATAAGAGATCGTTTCTATTTTTCCCGCCGGAATATTGGTATTTAACTGATCAAAACCAAGGGGAGCCTGCACTATAAAAGGCGATTTTCCATCAGCCAATTTATATCCCAATAATGAAAGCATTTCATCAGCATAACGTCTTCCTAAGTCTCTGTAACCTACAGCATTAAAATGTAAAAAGTCAGGTTCTGCCGTACATCCTTTAGATGAAATAACATACGAATTGGGAATCGTTTTTGGTAATGTCGCAATAATTTTATTCATGCTTCCACATTTACCGTTCTGGTCTTCGTTTACGGTTTCCCCCGAAAGCAAAGGCACTTTTTTCGGATCCAGATTCAGGTCTTTTATCAAATTATCGTAGACGATTTTTACTTTTTTCGGCCAAAGTGTATCGCCGGTATTAGATTCTCCCTGATGTAATAAAACACCTTTAATAACTCCTTTTTTCTGTGCTATTTTTGCCAGTTCGACCAATCTTGCGTACGGATTTTCGTCGTATTCTTTTAGAATACCTTTCATCCAGTCTGGCGCTGTTGCTACATATTCTGCTGTTTTATCTTTGTCAAAAAGTTCAATTTTGCATCCTCCAACGGCTACATTGATTACGCCCACTTTTATATTTTTAGGCAGATTGGCTACCAGATTTCTTCCAAAATAATCAACTGGCGTGAGTCCGGTACTGCAACGGCACAATGGCGGTATGGCGGTGTACCAATTTCCTTTTTCACGTTTCAGTTCAGGACAATTGACTGCCTGTAAAACCTGAAATCGATCGTCGACACCCAATTTGTCCTGCGGTTCTATTTTGGCATATCCTTCCATATTTGACTGGCCAAAACTCAGATAAATATGAAAGTTAGAATCTTGAGAATACCCTTTTTGTGCTATTGAAAAAAGAACTATAAATGCGAAAAACCTAAGTATTGATTTCATTGTTGATTTGTTTTTATTATCAAAAAATCATTTTAATCGAATTCAAAATATGCAAACTGTTATTTAAATAAATTGAGATCTACTGTTTCTCCCATCTTAACATAACCCGCTTCGTTTGGATGTAAAAAATCACCGTCGTGCAGGTTGGATAAAATCGTTTTTGAACCTTCTTCTGAAACCATTGCTTTATCAAAATCAATTACGTCATCAAAGGCTTTACTGTTTCGTATCCAAGCATTTACAATATCACGGGCTTCTTGTTTGTGAGGAGCATCATAAAATGATTTGGCAAATGGCAGAATGGTACAGCCGTAGACTTTAATTCCTTTTGCATGCGCTTTGTTAATCATCACTTTATAAGCTTCAATAAGTTCCTGTGCTTTTATTGGTGCATCTTCCGGATTTTTAATTCCTCCAATATCGTTGATGCCTTCCAGGATTACGAGCCATTTTGTGCCTTTTTGAGATAATACATCTCTGTCAAAACGATTTAAAGCCGTTGGGCCTAATCCGCCTTTAACGACACAATTTCCTCCAATTCCTAAATTCAAAACGCCTATTTTTTCTGTTTTTTTATTGGCAGATAATCGTGCCGATAAAATATCTGTCCATCGATTTTGTTTGTTGGTTCCTGAGCCTCGGCCGTCTGTAATGGAATTTCCCAAACAAACGATATTCGCAGTACTTTTATCAGCCACAACATCCAATCCCATAATCGTGTACCAGTGATCTGTTTTTATAGCGCCATCAAAAGCTGCATTTTGAATTTGATCTCCTTCCAGAATATAAGAAGTGGTTCGCGAACCGGGATGTCCTGATGTTTTTTGCGATGTATTCCCGTAATGAATCGTAATTGCTAAAAGTTGTCCGGGCTGTAATTCAAAATCAAAAGCATCTGAAAAAACTTCTTGTTCAGGGTTTATCGTGATGTCTGGTTTCCCGTTAAAACGAAGCTCTTTTTGGGTTTTAGCATCAACAATCGGTGCATCGATAACATTGGCCACACTAACCGATTTTAAAACCGTTTGTTGATCGCTAAAAATATTAGAGAAACGCAATCTCATACGTTTTCCTCCAATAGAAACCCTTATAATTTGTCGAAGTGTATTTTCTGAAAGTCCCGGAGCTGGCGGCATATTGTTGGGTTCAACCAGCATTTGCGCGCAGGCCCAGGTTCCGACCCAATTCTCCGTTTTTGATTTGCCCTGAGCCATTACAGATGACTGATTGGGCTGACAACTCAAAATCAAAAAGAAGAACTGCAAAAACAACAATCCTTTAAAATGTTCCTTTTTCATATTTCATTTTTATTGTGGCTGAGCATCATTTGCAACCGTTGCGTACAATCCTACCAACGCTCCTGTAAAACCTCCGGCCACATTGGTTGAAAGAATATCGCCTGAAACGCTTTCACCTAAATTTTTAAAATCAGTCCCGTTTAGCGCATAACTAAATTCGTAACTGTCTCCGGTTGCTTTTACCTGAAGACGTATGTTCTTTTTGATTTCGATTTTGGCGCTTGCCATTATTTTAGATTGTCCTTTTTCTGTTCTTTCTAATAAAATATAGGTGTCTTTTCCTTTTTTTGTGATGCCGAAAACATAATTAAAACGCTCGTTTTGAAGGCATGTAATTCCGGCAAGATCTTTTTCAGATTCCGGTTTATAATCGATTGTCGTGGCAAACGAGAACGTGTTGTGCATTTGTCTGTAAAAAAGTGTCGACGTAGGTTTCAATTCTTTAATATTTACTTCGAAAGGATTAATCTGAAGTCCTTTTTTGGTTACGGAAATAAAATTTTCACGCGGACCTCGAAGTCCGATCCAGCGGTAATCTAATTTATCAGAAGTAAAATTTTCGGTAAACGTAAAATTACCATTCGGGAAAAATCCGTCTTTGCCGGTTTTGTTTTCGGTAACGCCTTTTGGCATTTTAATTTTTGGTTCTAAAGGCACTAATCCGTTTTCAAAAACCGGAAAAGTTCCTGACCAGTCAACCGGAAGCATAAAAGTTTCACGCCCTGTATTTACTCTGTCTTTATCATTCGGGCGAACGCCTAAAAATACACCATAATATTTATTATCTGGTCCGAGTACTAAATCGGCATGTCCTGCCCAGTCTACTTTGTCTTTTCTGTCCTGAGGAAAATATCTTTGGGTAAGAATCGGGTTGTTTGATGCGGGTTTAAAAGGTCCTTTCGGGCTGTCACTGATAAAAATAACTTCGCTATGATTTCCGCCTGTACCGCCTTCGGCACACATTAAATAATAATGACCGTCTTTTTTATACAAATGTGGCGCTTCTATCCAGATTGGTTTTTTCGAAAGATCTACTCCGCCATCTACAATAATTTTATCCGTTCCCTTGATAACCTGATCTTTTTCGAGATCATATTCCCAAACTTTAATAACACGATGACCTTCATATAATTGCTTTCCTTTATCGGGAGCGTCATTATGAACGATGTAACCTTTTCCGTTATCATCAAAAAAGATACAAGGATCAATTCCGTCAAAACCTAATTTTATCGGGCTTCCCCAACCTTTCATAGGATCTTTTGTTTTTACTATAATATTGCCCAAACCTCCCGAAAATGCTGTTACAATCATATAAAAAGTGTCATTATGAGGATTATATGTTATTCCCGGTGCATATACGCCCTGGCTTATACCTGTGTCATGGGGATTAAATTCGGAGACTTTATTTAGTACGCCTCCAAGGTCTGTCCAATTTACTAAATCTTTAGAATGAAAAATTGGTACTCCTGGAAACATAGCAAATGAAGAACACACCATAAAATAATCATCGCCTTTTCTGGTAATTGCCGGATCCGGATAACATCCCTGTAAAACGGGAGAATAAAACTCATCTGGCTTTAATGGATTATTTTTATAAATATTATCATTTCCCTGATACACAACATTCGAAAAAACAGGCGGTTTAACAGTCTGTTTTCCGGTAATTGTATCTTTAACTGCAACTCCTTTAAAAGAAAAGAGAAATGATAATGCTAGTGAGAGAATTAATAGTTGTTGTTTCATTTTTGTTTTTTCTTATTTTTTTAATGTGGATAAAGTGGGTTTATTGGAACGCGGATGACGCGGATTTAAACAGATTGTCGCTGATTTTTTTATTGAAAATCTGATAAATCTGCTTAATAAAACAAAGAAATCCGTTTAAATCCGCGTCATCCGCGTTCCATTTTTATTTCATTTTTATTTCATTTTCAAATCAATATCCCTTATATCCTTGCTGCGTTTTACAAGGTAAAAGCCGAGGAAATTATCCCTCGGCTAAACTTAACTAACTTATAAATTTATTTACTTCAAAATATTTATTAATTGTATCCCGGATTCTGGTACGTTTTTTTATCTGCATCAGACATTTCCATACCGTCTATTTGTCCTTGTGGAATAGGACGCAAATAATGATGCGGCTCTATTGTTCTGGTAATAACCTCTGGTGTATGCTGACCGTAATTTGATCCGCCAATTGAATATTTACCCGCAATTTCATTCCATTTTTGAGTTCTTACTAAATCGTACCAACGGTATCCTTCGCCATAATATTCGCGGGAACGCTCTGCCAAAATGTAATTAATATCAATTACGGCAGGAGTTGTGCTTGTTAATAAGGCGCTATTGTCGGCCGTTTTTGCTACTTTACCATTATTGTCCCAGCGCCATTTTCCTGCACGGGCTCTGATTACATTGATAAGATCTCTGGCAGACATGCCGCCAGCTGCTCCTTTTACTGCTGCTTCTGCCGCTACAAAATAGAGTTCTGAAAATTTAGCAACCGGATAAGGTCTTGTACTTCCGGCATTTGGCTGTCCTAATCCTCCTGCATTATCTGTACGGTATGGACCTAATTTCCATAATCCCGGATATACGATTCTGCTTATTCCCATTGGAGAAATTACATAATCAGATCTGCCCGGCAAAACTCCTGCACCAACACCATTATCTCCCGCTCCTGTAGGATATGTAATTGCCGTTGCAGGTTCATCATTTAAGAAAGTTACAATAGGATCGCCTGGTTTTACCGGTAATCCGTTAGCATTATATAATGTTGCTACATCGGTTAATCCGGTTCCAAGTAAGTTCCAGTTTCCACGATATACGGCTGCAAATGTTCCGTCGTATCTTGAATCGTTTGTTTTATCTGCAAAAGTTTTGGTAAAGACTTCTATAGGCGGTACCATTCTCACCCACGGACGTCCTAAAAACTGATCTGCAGCTCTTTGTACAGTCGAAACTGCAGCTCCTGATGCATTTTTACTTCTTATCGAAGTGTAATTAAATGTTCCCATCCAGCCTGCAAAATTATCCGGCGCGCCACCGCTTCCGTATGTAAGACTTGCTCCATTGTAATATTCGCTTTCTTCTGTATGATCTGCATAAAGCATTATTTCTTTGTTGCGATCATTAGAACCTAAGTTTACATCATAATAATAAGGCAATAATCCATAAGTTCCCGGGTTATTAATTCCGTCTAATGCGATGTTGTAAGCTTCCTGAAAATACCATTGTGCATTATGACCATCAGGATCCGTTCTTGGTGTATCTGGATAGGTTGGAATATTGTTTGGATTTTCCAGCCACCATGCATATGTCAGATATGCTTTTGCCAACATTAAACGAGCCAGCGTTTTAGTTGCTGTACCGGTTAACCTTGGCGCATCAGGTAATTCATTTACAGCTGCTACTAAGTCCGGAAAAATAGCTTTGGTATAAACCTCACTTACTGTATTTCGTTTTGAAGATCTTGATGGCTTACTATTAAATTTCAGTTCGCCAGCTCCTAAATCTAAAGGCACGCCTCCAAAATTTTGTACTAATAAAAAATAATCAAAAGCTCTAAAGAATTTAGATTCTGCAATTAAGCTATTTGCAATACCTACTGCAGCAGCATTTTCAATAATACCACTTGCTGTATTAATATCATTGTAAGAGTTATTCCATACCACATCGGCTCTGCTTGAAGCAGGATTTATAACCCCAACTCCGGATAAATCATGATCTTTGAAATTTCCGTCGGCTTGCTGTCCATATGTATTTTCATCTGTTCCTGTTTGCACAGAATTATAATAATAAGCCTGCCCGTATATCCATCGTAAATGGGCATAATGTGAAGTCAATCCCTGTACAACTCCCTGTTCCGTTTTAAAGTAGCCAGGCTCATAAAAATCATGTGGTTTTTCTTCTAAAATATCAGAGCAGCCCGCAAAGGAGAACAAAGCTACTGATCCTATAAGTAATCTTTTAAAAATATATCGTTTCATAGTTGTTCTTGATTAAAATGTGAAATTAAGTCCGAATAAAAAGTTTCTGGTTGAAGGTGTATTGGTTCCAATAACCGTAAATCTACGTTGGTAAGTACCTGTTACGGCCTGATTTTCATCTCCAAAAGAATTTGTTTCAGGATCCATTCCTGATTTTCTATTGTAAGGAGAGAAAAGTACAAACGGATTTTGCGCTGTAAAATAAAGTCTCAGCTTCTGAATACCTAAACTTCTCATAAATTCCTGATCTAGAGTATATCCAAGAGTTAATGCTCTGATTTTTACGTAAGATGCATCAAAATATCCCATCGTAGAAATGTATTTTGGGTTATCACCACTTCTAATCCCTCTTGGATTTGGATATTCAGCATCTCTGTTATCCGGTGTCCAGTAATCTACATCAACATTACTTCTTCTTCCGTTAAGCAGATTAAGGTAACTGTTTCCTCCGTAAAGTGTACTGATTAAAACACCACCGCTTTTAAAAGCTCCTACGGCAGAAAAATCAAAACCTTTATACGTTAAGTTCGTATTAAAACCTCCCTGAAAGTCCGGGTCTGTTTCTATAATTTGTCTGTCGCTTGTGTTAATGGCGCGCGTTGGTGAACCATCCGGATTAAAATCTCCTGTATATTTTACTTTGATAGATCCTACTACTGTTCCTTGTTGGTTTATACCCGTTGGTCCCGGCTCTAATATCGACATGTATGGGTCACCTTCCTGCCAGATTCCTACTTTTTCATAATCGTAAATAGAGTTGATATTATAACCTACAAACCAGGAATTTGCCTCATCTCTTTGCGCTCCCGACGCAAGTTTAACCAACTTGTTTTCGTTGGCATAGAAATTAACACCAACAGTCCAGCTCAATCCTTTTGGATTATCAAGAATAACTCCGTTTAAGGCAATTTCATATCCTTTATTTTCAGTTTCACCTACGTTTGCCACATAACTGCTCACACCAGATGTTGCCGGAAGATTTACGCGTTGCAGCAAATCTTTTGTATTTGTTTTATAATATTCGATGGTACCTGATAAACGATTATTGAGGAAAGCGAAATCCAGTCCGTAATTCCATGTTGTCGAATATTCCCATCCTAAATCCGGATTAGGTAGTGTTGTAACATATACACCTGTAGAATTTGTATTTCCAAAATTATAAGGTCTTGTACTTAAAGCCCCCAAAGTTTGATATGGATCTACTGCCTGATTAGAAGTTTCACCGTATCCTACACGTAATTTTACCAGATTAACCCATGAAAGATTTTTCATAAAAGATTCATTAGAAGCTGTCCATCCTGCAGAAACCGCCGGATACGTAACCCATTTATTTCCTTTTGATAAACGTGACGAACCGTCTGAACGAATTGTTCCCGAAATAAAATATTTATTGTCATAAGAATACATCGCCCTTGCCATGTACGAACTTAAACCCCATTGTGTATAATCCTGATCTGCAGGGTTTATAACCGCTTCTTCTTCACTCTGACCCAAGTTGTAAAACTGAAATGCATCAGAAGTAATTCCGTTTCTGGCGATTCTTGAAGTATTTCCTGTAAATTGCTCGTTTGAATATAATCCCACAAAATTTACGGTATGCTTTTCAGCAAAAGTTTTGTCGTAAGAAATCAAATTTTCAATAAGCCATTGTGTTGATAAAGTGTTGCTTATCCATGCATTTGAAATCGTGGTTGGATTTACATCAAAAACACCTTGTCCTTCATAGTAACCGCCATTTGATAAGCGTAAATTCAATCCTGTATTCATACGGTATTTTAAACCCTCAACTCCCGGTATTTTTACTTCAGCAAAAATATTATTGTACGAACTAAATGCTCTTGTCTGGTTCACATAAGAATCGCCAAGATTATTAATGGATTCTCTGGTATAAACCCAGTTTTCATCGCCACCCATTCTCACCGTTCTTTTTAAAGATCCGTCCGGATTATATGGATTTGCTAAAGGAGAGGTTCCTAAAACAGTACCTGTACCAATGTTATCTCCGTTGGTAACAGAGTAATTGCTATTGGTATTAAATCCCATACGAAAAGAGCTTCCTAATTGCTGATCTAAACCTGCTCTTAAGCTAAAACGCTCGTATTTTTGACCCGGTAAAACTGATTCTTCTTTATAATATCCTAAACCTGCATTATAAGCTCCGTTCTCACTACCTCCTGAAACACTTACATCATGACTAATCATTTCGCCAGCTCCGTAAAGTGAATCCTGCCAGTCTGTATTGGTGCTTCTTGATTCATCAATACCGTCTGTATATAAAGTTGAATAATCACGAAGTGCTCCAAATTTAGCAGCATCCATCATATCGTATTTCCCAAAAACCTGCTTGATACCGCTAAATCCATTGTAATTAAAAGTAGCTTTCTGATTTTTACGCCCCTTATTACTTGTAATTAATATAACCCCGTTTGCTCCACGTGAACCGTAAATAGCGGTTGCAGAAGCATCTTTTAAAACATCTACAGATTTTATATCAACAGGATTTATATCGCCGATTGAACCTGCAAAGGGAACTCCGTCTAAAACAATTAAAGGATCATTACTCCCCGTTAAAGATCTGGTTCCGCGTATGCGTATCTGCATTGCTGCTCCCGGTTTGGTCGAAGTCTGAGTTAAGTCAACACCGGCGAGCCTTCCTTGTAAAGCCTGCGTTACGTTGGCAGCAGCAACTTGATTTAATTCACCGCCTCCAATAGAAGCTACAGATCCCGTTACAGCTTCTTTCCTTTGCGTTCCGTACCCGATAACAACTACTTCTTTTAATTGAGCAGAATCTTCTTCAAGACTTACATTAATTTTGCTTTGTCCGTTTACAGCTACTTCTTTGTTTCTTAAACCTATAAAACTGAAAACAAGAATACCATTGGATGGGACATCGATAGTATAAGTACCGTCAAAACCAGTACTTACACCAGTTTTAGTTCCTTTTAAATTTACATTAGCCCCCGGAATTGGACCATTTGCATCTGATA
Source organism: Flavobacterium sp. MEB061 (assembly GCF_000834715.1). Lineage (NCBI taxonomy): Bacteria > Pseudomonadati > Bacteroidota > Flavobacteriia > Flavobacteriales > Flavobacteriaceae > Flavobacterium > Flavobacterium sp. MEB061. Next base: position 284,263 of record NZ_JXQR01000002.1, read on the forward strand.
CGGTTCCGGTAACTTTTGTCTGCGCACTCGAATGGAGTGAAAACGCAAACATTAAGATCAAAAAACAAAAACATTTTAGATGCTTTGCTTTACTTGTAACAAAAGAGTTAGTCATAAAAATTGATTTAGATAGTTAAAATTTGATTGGTTTAGTTAATAAGTGTACTTATAACAAATATAAAGAAAAGCAATTAATACACAATCGGTTGTTTGTTATTTTTTTAAATAATCTATAAAAAAACATACTTTAAAAAACATTCTAAGTAATTTTAAGACTAAAACAGTGTGTAATGTTCATTATTAGAATTATTTTTGCTGCTAATTTTAACAATATTGCTACATAATTTCCATTTAGTTAAAAAAAACATAAAAAATATAAAAAGTAAAAATGAGTCTATATTTACTTAAAGATAACTGTTTTTTAAAGTAAAAATATTGTTAAAAAATAAAAACAAAGGAGTGTAGATTGGTGTAATTACTCTTAATCACTAATTATTTAGCTTCAAAAAGAAATCAAAACAACAAAAAAGGCAATCGGTTGTTATAAAATTAAAAAAAGCTCCTTTCGAATTAAATTCAAAAGGAGCTTTTCTAAAAATTGAAATTCAGTAAAATCAGTAAAAATTGACGTACTAAACTGGCAGTAAGAATATTATAATTTCATTTTTTTAGCATCTTCAATAAATTGGTTCAATCCAATATCGGTTAACGGATGTTTAAGTAATCCTTTAATAGCAGAAAGCGGACCCGTCATAACATCCGATCCTACTTTTGCACAATTTACAATATGCATTGTATGTCTGATCGAAGCCGAGAGAATCTGAGTTTTGTATTCATAATTATCATAAATTTCTCGTATCTCTTCAATCAAATGCATTCCGTCTGTTGAAATATCATCGAGCCTTCCTAAAAACGGAGAAACATAGGTAGCGCCTGCTTTTGCTGCCAGTAACGCCTGCCCTGCAGAAAACACTAAGGTAACATTGGTTTTAATTCCTTTTGATGAAAAATACTTGCATGCTTTTACGCCATCGCCAATCATTGGTAACTTAACCACAATTTGCGGATGAAGTTTGGCAAGTTCCTCACCTTCTCTTACCATTCCGTCAAAATCTGTCGAAACAACTTCTGCAGAAACATCTCCATCTACAATATTGCAAATGTCGAGGTAATGTTTCAAAATATTATCTTTTCCTGTAATTCCTTCTTTCGCCATCAACGAAGGATTTGTCGTTACACCGTCCAGAACGCCCATTTCCTGCGCTTCTTTGATGTCTTGTAAATTGGCTGTGTCAATAAAAAATTTCATTTTTTTTGTGGTTTTAATTTGGTTAGTATTTAGTTTGTCATCCTGACGAAGGAAGGATCTCCGCTTACAGCATCGACAAAGATTGACATATTTGATTGTAGAGCTACTTGCGGAGATTCCTCGTTTCCTCGGAATGACAAAACTACCTCTAACAGCTAATATTTGTTGCGCACATCTTTGTCAAAGTTTAAAACTTTGACAAAGATTACACACACAGAATGTTTATCAAAATAGTTATTTCAGTTTTTAACCTTCTATAACTATCATATTAATTATATATATTGATTGATAATGTTTTCAAACAATTCTTGTTTACCGCTTTGCAATGACAATTCACCATTTTGGTTGGCAATTTCATACAAATCTTTAAGGTTTAATTTTCCATCAGCAAAATCTTTTCCTTTTCCAGAATCAAAAGAGCTATATCTTTCTTTTCTTAATTTTTCATAAGGAGAAGAAGTAATAATTTTATCTGCAGTCAATAATGCTCTTGCAAAAGTATCTGCACCACCAATGTGCGCAAGGAAAACATCTTCAAGATCAGTAGAATTTCTTCTGATTTTGGCATCGAAGTTTACACCACCACCTTGCAATCCGCCAGCTTTTAAGAAAACAAGCATTGCTTCTGTAGTTTCCTGAATGTTGTTCGGGAATTGATCTGTATCCCAGCCATTTTGATAATCACCTCTGTTAGCATCGATACTTCCTAACATTCCTGCTTTTGCAGCCACTTCCAATTCATGTTGAAAAGTATGTTGTGCCAAAGTTGCGTGGTTTACTTCTATATTGATTTTGAAATCTTTATCTAAACCATATTCTTTCAAAAATCCAATTGCTGTAGCCGAATCAAAATCGTATTGGTGTTTTGATGGTTCCATTGGTTTTGGCTCGATAAAGAAAGTTCCTTTAAAACCTTGTGATCTTGCATAATCTCTTGACATCGTTAAAAACTGTGCCATGTGATCTAATTCTCTTCCCATATCCGTATTCAAAAGAGACATATAACCTTCTCTTCCTCCCCAGAATACGTAGTTTTCTCCGTCTAAAGCAATTGTTGCGTCAAGCGCTAATTTTACTTGTCCGCCTGCTCTTGCAACCACATTAAAATCTGGATTTGTAGCCGCTCCGTTCATAAATCTTGGGTTTGAGAAACAGTTTGAAGTTCCCCAAAGCAATTTAATTCCCGATTCTGCTTTTTTCTGTTTTAAGTATTCCGTAATCGTTGCCAAACGTTTTTCAGATTCTGCAAAAGTTGGTCCTTCAGCAATCAAATCATAATCGTGAAAACAGAAATAATCAAATCCCATTTTACTGATAAATTCAAACGCAGCATCCGCTTTATCTTTTGCCGCCTGAATTGGATCTGATGATTGATCCCACGCAAATTTCTGCGTTCCCGGTCCAAAAGGATCGCTTCCTTGTCCGCAGAACGTGTGCCAGTACGCAATCGCAAATCTAAAGTGCTCACGCATTGTTTTTCCCGCCACAACCTGTTCCGGATTGTAATATTTAAATGCTAACGGATTATCGGATTCCTTGCCTTCAAATTTTATCTGGCCTATGCCTTTGTAATATTCTTTATTGCCTAAAACTACCATTTCTTTATTTTTTATGTGTTAATATTAATTCTAATTCCTGTTTCCATTTTGCGTAAGCTTTTGCATACGGTTCTGCATTTTTTAGAGGTAAAAAGGTCATTACGTGATCGTTGGTCGTAATACTTGAACCAAATTTATTGTAATCACCATCTTTTAAACCCACTGCTCTCGCCGCTCCTACTGCGCCGGTTGTATTGTAAATTTCAATTTCGTGCCCGATTAAAGTTGCTACAGTATTCGAAAAAATCTCCGAACGGAACAAATTATCATTTCCGGCTCTGATTACATTTATCGTCGCATTATCATCCTTTAAACATTCCATTCCGTACACGAATGAAAAAGCAATTCCTTCAAGAGAAGCTCTGAACAAATGTGCGCTATTGTGAATATTCAAGTTGAGATTTAAAAAGTGTGTTCCGATGTTTTTATTGTTGAACATACGCTCTGCGCCATTTCCAAACGGAATCACGACAACGCCATCAGAACCTACATCAATTTTAGACGCTTTACGGTTCATCGATTCGTAGGTTTCGTCGCCCATATTATTACGCAGCCAACGATATTGAATTCCGGCTCCGTTTATGTTTAAAAGTTTTCCAACTCTTGGTGTTTTTTCTTCGTAATTAACATGCACAAAGTTGTTTACGCGTGTGCTTTTTCCCGAAGACATTTCGCTAACAGCATAAAAAACGCCCGAAGTTCCTCCCGTTGCAGCGACTTCACCCGGATTCAAAACATTCAAAGCCAAAGCATTATTAGGCTGATCTCCCGCTCTGTAAACCACCGGAATCCCAACAGGAAGCCCCGCTTCTTTCGCGCCTTTTTCGTTTAAAATTCCCTGATTTGTAAAATTCTCTACAATATTTGGCGTCAAAGATTGATCGATTCCGTAATAGTCCAAAAGCCAGTTTGCTACTTTGTTTTCTTTATAATCCCAAAGCATTCCTTCAGACAAACCATTTTTTGTAGTGGTAATTTCTCCTGTAAGTTTCAAAGCAATATAATCGCCCGGAAGCATGTATTTGTAAATCTTGCTATAGATTTCAGGTTCGTTTTCTTTGACCCATTTTAGTTTCGAAGCCGTAAAATTTCCCGGAGAATTCAATAAATGCTGCATGCATTTTTCTTCTCCAATTTCGGCGAAAGCCTCATTACCAATTTCAACCGCACGGCTGTCGCACCAAATAATCGAGTTTCGAAGTGCATTTCCTTCTTTGTCCACAATAACCAATCCGTGCATTTGATACGAAATACCAACTCCCGTAATTTTTGAAGCTTCGATATTCGCCTCACGAATCGCTCTTTTAGTTGCCGTACAAATGTGCTGCCACCAAATTTCTGGATCTTGCTCTGCCCAGTCAGAATGCAGGGCAATAATTTCCATTTCGTTTTGAGGTTCATTCAAAACGATTATTTTTTTCCCTGTTTCAGCTTCAACCAAAGCTACTTTTACAGACGAACTTCCAATATCATATCCTATATAATACATAACTTATAATGATTCTCTTAAAATTAAATTTGTTGGCACATAACTCTGCATCACTTCATCATGCGTAATAAATGCGGCCGCTTTTGTTCCTATTTCCTTAAAATCAGTCGATACGACCGAAATTCCTTTGTATATAAATTTTTTCATTGGCGTTTCGTTATACGATAAAAAACCAACATCTTCTCCAGGCTCCAAATCCTTCTCTTTGCATTGTTCTAAAAAGTGACCTAAAATCCTGTCGCTTATGCTGATATACGCAATTCCTTTTTCGATATTAAACTTTTTGGCATCGGTAATAATTTCATTTTTAAAATTAAAATCGGTGCAAAATTTCTTAAAAAACTGTACGGTTTCTTTGGGATGATTTGTATAATCCGGATAAATAAAATGAATGCTTTTATACTTTTTAAACAAATCAACGGCTTCTTTCAATGAACTATAAAACGCTTTTCCAAAATCCTGAAAAACATAATTATTTTCTTTTTTCGAATGAATATTCCAATCAATCAAAAGCAATTTATCATTCGAAATAGCTGATAATGTTGGTGCTACTTCTTTATGATCAAAATTCATCACCACGTATTTATAATATTTCCCAACACTATTATTGATGATCGTTTTAAAAACATCTATATTATAATGATGAAACTGTACATCGGTAATCACATTATCCGGCAAATTATTGACAAACGAATGATACAAAACCTCTTTATACGCCTTAAATGTGTCTAAAACCAAAAGCACTTTTCTGGTTTCTCCCGAAACATAATAGCCTTTATTCGGCACAGAATCAATGACATTCTGATCTTTTAAAATTGAATATGCTTTAAAAACCGTATCTCTCGACAACTGATTTTCTTTACAAATCGCATTTACAGACGGAAGCAAATCCCCCTTTTGCAAAATATTCTCCGCAATAGCATTATTAATTCCGTTTACCAACTGCTGGTATTTCGGAACATCACTATCGTGATTGATAACAAATACAAATTTTTCCTGTTCTTCTTTTAGCATACTGTTCCGTTCTGTTCTGGTATGCTAAAGTAGTTTATTTGATCTTTATAAAAAATACTTTTTTACTGTAAATTGTTAACTTTTCAAAGCTCTTTAAAATTTAACATTTATGAATGAAATCTCCACAATGTAAAAAGCTCCAGCGGAGCGCAATATTTATAGCTAAAAATTATCGCAATCATTTTAAAGCTCCGTAGGAGCGATATTACGTACCTAGAGATGCCACCCCGCTGGGGTTTCATTACATTAAAACATCAATTCTATAAATATGACGTCCCGTTGGGACTATTCAAATTCTTATTGATATTCTCTAAATTATTATCTAAACAATAAAAATAATTTAGGCGTGTCCCTCCGGGTCGGGCTATTCGCTGCAAGTCCTCGCACTTCCTTCGTCAGGCTGTGGGCT